>JAZDEI010000223.1:0-4673 GCA_043808945.1 Fidelibacterota bacterium
TCTGCCGACAGTTTTCACCGCCCGATACGGATTGAACCAGGCATGTAATTCCATGCCGCGTTTGTGGGCTTCGGTAACAGCCATTTCGAGCGGATCATAAAGCGGATTGGGCGCCTTCCCCTGTTGACCGGTCAGCCAATAAGACCACGGTTCAAGGGCTGATTCGTAGAGCGCATCACATTCAGGACGAACCTGAAAAATCACGGCATTAATGCCGCAAGCCTGGAGTTTATCCATCATCGCCGTCAATTGTGCTTGTTGAGTAGCGACATCCAGAGTCGGAGAAGTCGGCCAATCCAGGTTGGCAACAGTGGCGATCCAGGCGCCGCGAAATTCATATTTCGGGTAGGCGGATTGCGCCCCGATGCTCATTATCAATGGAATTAATAGAAATAATCCTGATTTTATCGCTCTCATAATATCTCTTTTCATGCTCAGAATTTGCCCATGTAAACAACACTGTGCAACAATTATTTTATCGAAGACAACTCACCCTGAATCCGATGCAATGTTGATTTTTGTATTGATAAATTTTAAAATTGATAATAGTTTCGTCCTTTAAAATTTGGAAAAACATGAATACACAAAACGCTCTTAAAATTATCCGATCAATGCCGAAGGTTGAACTTCACCTCCACCTGGAAGGCGCCTTTACGCTCGAATCGCTTTTACGATTGATTAATAAATACGGCGATTCGGAAGTTCGCGACCTCGAATCCCTGCGGCAAAAATTCACTTTTATTGATTTCGGACATTTTATCGAAACATGGTACTGGAAAAGTAATTTTTATCGCGAACCGGCGGATATTGAAGAGATGGCCTATTCTACGATCGTCAGCCTGTCGCGACAGCGGATAATTTACGCCGAGGTCTTTTTTTCACCCTGGGATTTTGCTAAACCGCAAATGTCGGTTCAGGCCATAACGGAAGCGGTCATCGCCGGTGTCAGACGGGCGGAATCGGAATGTCCGATCCGGATCGGACTCATTACCGATATTATTCGTAATCATGGGCATGAAACCGCTATAAAAAGGTTAGATGAGATCACGCCGTATAAAAATGAAATCATCGGCATCGGGCTGGGTGGTAGCGAGAAAGAATTCCCGGCGAAATTGTTTACCGAGGTTTTTGAAGAGGCCGGGCGGCGAGGCTTTCATCTTGAGGCCCATGCCGGTGAAGCCGATGGCGCGGATTCTGTCTGGGATTCACTCAATCGCTTACATGCCGAACGAATCGGGCATGGTGGCAGAGCCACCGAAGATCCACGGCTGATTGACTACCTGAAATCCAATCAAATTCCGCTCGCGATATGCGTAACCAGCAACCTGAAAACAAAGATATATCATTCGCTCGCTGACCATCCGGTCCGAAAATTGTTCGACGATGGTCTATTGATCACAATCAATTCCGACGATCCGACAATGTTCGACGCAAATCTGACAGACGAATTCATTTTGCTGTACACCGATCTGAATTTCACCTTAGCGGAAATCCGGCAACTTATGAAAAATGCTATCCGGGCGAGTTTCGCTGACGATCGGCAAAGGTCGAAACTCACTCAGGCGCACGAAGAATTCTGGAAGCAGGTCAACCTTTCGGACTAAGCCGGCCCAAATACAACATTGTGGATATTCTCATCGGAGAATTAAAATATTTCCGCATCATTCAACTTTTATGTTGCAAATTTGCCGGGCAGAAAATAATTTCAGACTGTTCTTTTTAGTTGGATTCTGAATGCCTGAAGAAGGCATTTAACAGAGGCACACAAAAGGGAAGCTCGTGGAAATCGGGCACAGCCCCGCTACTGTAATCACGGACGTTCCTGCACGGGCCACGGATCATTCGATCTGGAAGGCGCAGAGTAACGGTTGATGTGAGAGTCAGGATACCTTGGTGTTCTCTGGCCAATCTGGATTTCGCGGGTTATAAAAGGATTAGGCAAGTGCGTCGATCAATTCTCCATTTTTATATACTCATTGCGCTGGGATTACTGCCGGTCGTTCTCTGTTTTGCGGAAAGACACGGCGGCAATATCCGGGATATTAACGATCAGCCAGTCGCTTATGTCTTTATTTATGACAAGACCCGGAATCATTGGATCGTCAGCGATGAACGGGGCGAATTTCTTCTGCCGGATAATTTCCTGCGCGGCGATTCACTCGTCTTTACACGGATCGGTTACCAGCCGCGGTCGATTGTTCTGAACGATTCGCGCCTGCCGATCCCGGTCGTTCTTTCTTTCGCCCCGGTCGATCTGGATTCGGTGACCGTTTCCGCCCGGATTTTCCCGGTAAATAATAAGGATATCAACCTGCGGCAAGTTGAACGGAGCGCCGACCTGGGATCTATCGAACACCGGCGCCTGTTTACCAATATTCCCGGATTATATTTGAAATCATACGGCGGGCCGACCGGCGTCAGTACCTTGAGTATCGACGGTTCACCGGCGACGCATACCAAAGTAATCATTGCCGGATTCGACGTAACCAGCGCCCAGAACGGCCAGATCGATCTTTCGCAGCTCCCTCCCGCTTTCGTGGCCAATATTCTCTATTCGCCGGACCAATCCGGCAGTAACAGTTTCGAAAATTCCGAAGGTTCGATCAATATCGAAGCGACGACGGGAAAAACCGGCTTGAGTTTCGCGACCGGCAGCTTTGGAAAGACCGGTCTGAACGCTAATCTCGACCTCCGCAAAGCAAACTGGAACAGCAATCTCCTGCTGGGCTACAATTCTTATCGCGGCGATTATCGCGTCTCCTGGCGCGGCGATCATTTTAAACGTGAAAACAATCAGTTCCGGCAACAGTATTGCAACTGGCAGGCCGGTTATATCCTCAAATCGCGGGCTTTTGTACGCCTGCTGTCATTTTATTCGCAACAGGAACGCGGAGTCGCCGGATTGGTCTGGAATCCTTCTCCCGATGCTTATCGCCGGGATGCGCTTGGATTGTTGGGACTGAAAACCGGCTGGACGAGTACCAACGGTTATTCATACTTACAGTTGATGCACCGTTATTCACGCGAAAAATATGTCAATCCGACGATTGCGATTGACAGTCGCCACATTGTCACAACCGATCAGGTCATATTCAGCACGAGCCAGGATTTCCGGATTCTCAATTTCGACTTCACTTCCGACCTGACATCCGATCGCCTCCGCAGTAAACAGGCCGGCAATCATTCCCGCTTATCCTGGATTAATGTGCTGGCCGTCCCCTGGAATTTCTCATTAAAATACGAACTGCGTCCCTGGATCAAATTCGATTACTCGCCGGCTCTGTATCAGAAAATGACTTGGGGAAGCCGGTTGAGTTATAACGGCAAAAACATCCTGCGGACAATCTCCGGCAATTACGGGTATTATTATGCTTATCCTACATTCAACGACCTGTACTGGCAGCCGGGTGGCAATCCCGATCTGAAACCAGACGAAACAACCAAATACGAAATCGACGTCGCGCTCCAGTTTGGAAAATATATCAGCCTGCTGTTCGACGGATATTATAAAAAGGACAAAAACCTGATCCAGTGGACGCCGGTGCAATCCTACTGGCAACCATCAAACCTCGCGCATGCCGTTCGGCAGGGCTGGAAATTCGTGCTGAACTGGTCTCTCCCGCTTTGGCCGGTCGATGGATTCCTGCAAGGCGCCTTCAATCAATCCCGGAACCTTACGAATGGCGACAATTACGGGAAAGCCCTGCGCTATACACCCGGTCAATCGTACGGCGCGGGTCTCAATATTAAATACTGGCGCTTCGTATCCCGCACAACGGCTGAATATGTCGGCTCAAGGATTGCCATGTATAATTGGCCGGAAGACGTCTTATTGCCCGCGTACGTCGTTTTTAACACAAATCTGGCATATAATACCAACACCCGCATCGGAACCTTCATAATCGTTTGTGGCATCGACAATCTGACAGATGAATCTTTCGAGAGCATGCAGGGATACCCGGAACCGGGACGGGCTGTGACCGGAACGATCGAATACAGTTTTAAATGAAAGGAACGGAAATGAAAATCAGACATATTACGATCACTCTTCTTGCGGTTATTTTTCAGATCGGATTCGCACAGGATTATACTTTCATATTGTGCGAAGGCAACTTTAATTCGGCCAACGCATCACTGTGGCAATTGGCCGGAACGGATCGACTCAGCGGGCCGATCCACTGGAACTTTTCGGATAATCCGCTGGGTGATGTCGGCCAGAATCTGCGAATCTACCGGGATAAACTTTATATTGTAATGAATAACTCAAACTCGCTGGAAGTCATGGACTTGACCGATGATGTCGCATACGAGCGGACTGTCAGTTTAACTTATGCCGGCCCGCGCGACATTGCCTTCATCGATAACCATGCCTTCATCACCTGCTGGTATTTACCGGGCATTCTGTCGCTGGACTTGAACACCTGGCAGATCGATGACACGATCTCCATCAACGGCCTGCCTGATAATATTATTGCTGATAATGGCAGACTGTATACTTCGATTGCCATGAATACGGACTGGTCATCGGCCGACATAGTCATTGCCCTGGATTCGACCGGCGGTGAATACGCCCCTTCCGATACCTTCACCGTCATTCCCGGCCCGAATCAATTACTGCTGAATGAAAACAAACTTTACGTTCTCAGCACTTATTATGACGCCGCATGGAATAC
>JAZDEI010000224.1:0-3298 GCA_043808945.1 Fidelibacterota bacterium
TTCTTCGAAATCGATAAACCGCCAAGCACGCCGACCCGAATGCTGTTCCCGCCGGTCAGGCCGCGCGGAATGTACATCACCCGGAATCCGGTGTAAAAGGCATTGCCGGGTTTTTTAGGAAAAGTCCGCACCGAATAATAGGTCATGTCGAGGTTGGAATTGGAATTCAGGGCAAAACTGAAATTGACTACGTCCAGAATATCGCCGCGTTTGAATATTTGGTATGAGTAATCGACACCAGTACCGTAGACCGGCAGGCCGACCCGGAATCCAATGTCGCTCCGCTCCGAAACGCCACGCCGGTAGACGAAAACCGGGGCGATATTCTCGACGGAAAAAGTCAAGCCGGTATACGTTTCACCGGGTTTTAGAGGAACGGGGCCGACTGTCGGATGCGTGGCGCAGGCGCTTAACCAGAGTCCGATCGCTAACAGTAGTAATTGCTTGTACATTTTACACCCACCTTAGATTAACCAAATTCCGGCATTTTGTAAAGATTTATTTGCTGTCAGCGCCGACAATGTATTTCATCAGGTCGGAAACGTCCTTCGAATCAACCGCACCGTCCGAGTTCCAATCGGCCGCGATCGCTTGCAGAGAGTCCGGCGTCGCTCTCTGCCGATTGAACTGCAGAATTGCAACCACATCCCGGACATCGATCTGGCCGTCGGCATTGACATCACCGCGCGCGAAATCGTCGAAACGGACATTCAATTGAGTTATCTGATCGGCTGTGATCGTGACATTTTCGAATGTTTTCGCACTCAAATTTCCGGTCGTGACGGTCACCGTATAATTTCCCGGAGCGCACAGACGGTAGAAATCGCCGGTATCCGGATCATTGCCGATCGCGGATCGGTCGATCTCAGTGTCGTGTTCGACCAAAGATATGCGGGCGGGAAGCGGACGATCCAAACGATCAGTAACGATTCCGTTAATTCCGCTGAAGACATTTTCAAGATAGCCGATCAAAGCTTCTTTATTATAATTCCAGTAGTCGGTCAGAGTATTTTCAGCAGGTAAAAAAGTCCCGGACAATTCAATCGTGGTTTCCCGGCATCCTTGAAAATAGGTCATCCAGTCCATCCGGCCGCCGCAAATCCGATACCACTGATATCCGTTAATGTAACCGCCTAATTCGGTAAAATAACCGGACGGACTATTCGCCTGGGCTGTGAGAGCGTATTCTCTGGAAATGTCGAGGAGCCAACTGTCATCGGGATGGTGCCGTTGCCAGGTGTCCCAGGGATAATTCACCAACTCGGCGCCGGTGTGGAAATTGGCCGATAGTACGAAATGATGTTTTCCGGCAAACTCCATCATGGCGATCGTTTCCGGTTGCCAGACCTTCCCGTCCGGGTGATCGCCTTCGGCCGGATCGGGAAAATTGCGATTCAGGTCAACGCCGTTGTAATTATAACGGCGGGCACCGTAGATCGAACTATTACTCAGATAAAATGTACCGTCCGGATTAGCGAGCGGATTGATCCAGATTTCGGCATTATCAACCAGGTTTGTCAGGCGTTCATCATTGCCGTAATTAGTCAGAAAAGTATCGATCAGGTGTAGCATCAGGATCCAGCCGACGGTTTCATTGCCATGCATCGTCGAGGTGTAAAACAAATCCGGCTCGGCGTCATTGACGGTAACGTTGTCAGAGATTTTAACGGCCAGCAATTCGCGGCCTTGTACCGAATAGCCGATCCGTTCGATGCGGCAGATTTGCGGATAATTTTCGGCAAACTGGTGCATCAGCGTGATGTAGGTTTCATAGGTCGGATAACTGTTCCAGTTCTGCGCTTCCTTCAGCGATTTACTCATGCGCGGCTTGTAAAGCGAGCCGGGATGCGGCAGGATTTCATACTTATAGCCGAGTTCTTCATAGGCGCTGAACTCTTCGTGATTAGCATAAGCCGTGACAATCGAGTCGCGGACATTATCGATGGAAATGACGCGGGTTAGCTGCGCAAGTTCCGCCCGGTCGGCGATTTTAAACCGGAAGTAATATTCGGGACTGTCGGCCGGAATCGGCTCGGCGGAGAAGAGCGGCCTAACCGTAAGAAAGAGCAGGATCAACCAAATTCCACTGTTTTTCCATGATTGTCGTTTTTTTCGCATTTCGCCGGAAAGTAGAAAATCCGGCGTAGTTTTACAAGGATGATTATTTGAAATCGAGATTGAATCTAAAATGATAAGCTGTCTTTGTGCTGTGTTAATTAATGATTGCACTGGTTCTATAAAAGTCTTAGATTCTGGCTATAATAGCCAGAAGGTGAAAAATGAAGGGAACATGGCAAATACAGGATGCAAAAAATAAGTTCAGCCAGGTAATCGGCGAAGCTGTGAAAAATGGACCGCAGATAGTTACGAAACACGGCGAAGCTACGGCGGTGATTCTGTCAGTGCAGGATTTTAAGAAACTGCAACAGAATCGTTCGAGCATTACAGAGTTTTTTCAATCATCGCCTTTGGTCGGGGTAAATCTGGAAATTGAACGGATGAAGGATAATTCGCGTTCAACGGATTTATGAAATACCTGCTAGATACCTGTGTTATTTCCGAAATTGTACGAAAACAACCGGAGCGAAAAGTCGTACAATGGCTCGAAAGTATCGATCAAGATAACCTGTTTCTTTCCGTTATAACGATTGGTGAAATTGAAAAAGGCGTAGCGAAACTATCAGATTCAATCCGTAAAAAGAAAATATCCGAATGGCTTAACGAAGATTTATTAATCCGATTTCAAAAACGTATTTTACCACTTGATATAAAAGTGATGATTATCTGGGGCAGGTTATTGGCTTTACTCGAACAAAAAGGACGTAACCTTCCGGCAATTGATTCTTTAATTGCCGCAACTGCTATCAGCCACGAATTAATTCTGGTCACTAGAAATACCGCCGATTTTGAATCGACCGGCGTTGAGATATTCAATCCCTGGGAATGAAAAAATAATTTATCGGGACTCTATGGCCAAATTAGAAAAACACTTCACGAAATTTCGCCGTAACATCATCGGCCACGATCAACAATACGATTTCCCGGGCGGAAGATTTCCAATCCTGTATGCCGATTGGGCCGCCAGCGGGCGGCTTTACCGGCCGATCGAAGAATACATAGCCAATGTACTCGGACCGTATGTGGCCAATACGCACACCGAGACGACTCTGACCGGAACGATCATGACCGACGCCTATCACCAGGCGCACCAAATCATCAAGCGGCATGTCAACGCCTGTTCGGATGATGTTTTACTGTTTGCCGGATTCGGCATGACGGCTGTGATCAACAAATTTCA
>JAZDEI010000225.1:0-8063 GCA_043808945.1 Fidelibacterota bacterium
AGGTTCATTCAGGATTGTGAACTATATGAGATCGGTCAGTTTTTGGCTGAGCAGGGAAATATGGTTCATTTCTTCTTTGATGATCGAGCGAACGTGCCCGGAATTCTCATCGATCAGCATGATTTTCTCGATGCCAAGGTAAAAGACAATCGAATCTTTTTCGAGGCCAATCGCCAGGTGCAGAATATCGGTCGCCGATTCCCGGCCTTTCAGTAAATCGACCGGGTCCTCGTTCAGATCGAAAACGAAACCATCCGCGAAAGCCTGTAAAAAGATCGCAGCTTCGTGATTCGGATCGAATACTTCGGGCGAGGCATTCTGCCTGATCCGGCTCCGCATGATCGTAAAGGTCTTCTCATGGTTATCTTCCATTTCAGCCAATTCGAGAAAAAGGCGTTTTTGCTCGAATTCTTTGACGTTCTTGGCGGCTTTGCGATAGAAGCGCGCGCCATTCCGTTCGATCTTTTCCGCTATCTCGAAAATCTCATCAATATTAAAATCCATAATAGTCTTTATCCTGAATTATTCGCGTTTTCCGAGTTCCCGGTCGGCTAAAACCAATGCCTGACCGGAGGTTCCGATTTTTTCCAGTAACTGGACAACTTTCAGGGCTGAATCTTCTTCTTCGACCTGCTCCGACACGAACCAGTTGAGCATGATCTGCGAGGCATAATCTTTTTCGGCAATCGCCAGAGTCATCAGGTCATTGATCTTGCCGGTAATGAATTGCTCGTGGGCATACGCGGCCTTGAAGACATCCAGCGGCCCGGCCCATTTTTTGGCGAGCATAGTAAGCGATTGCAGTTCGGCGACACTGTCGCGTTCGAAGATATAATCGAAGAATTTCGTGGCATGTTTGACCTCTTCTTTGGACTGGACTTCCATCCAGCGGGCCATGCCGTCTAAGTTTTCTGATTTAAAATAAGCGACCATGGCCGCATACAGGTAGGCAGATTCCAGTTCGTGTTTGATCTGATCGTTTAGAGCGGTTAATAGTTTGGCAGTAATCATGCGAGCGTTCCTTTCCAAAGTCCGTGGATATTGCAATATTCACGGGCAGTTACTTTTGCGGCATTGACTTTGAAGACGGCCACGGGAGTATCGCCCGGTTTCAGATATTGCCGGAATACCTGGCCGTCGGCGATCAATTCGATCCACTCGATGAAGTGATTTTCCAGCATCGGATGCAGCACACTCCCGACGCTGACTTTATAGCTGTCGGCGAGTTTTTCGATGACTGGGACGTGTTTCTCCTTGGCGCCATCCGAAGTGTTTTCTTCCATGAGTTTCATGGGCTGACCGCAGCAGACCAGTTGGCCGGCGCCTTCATGCTGAACCTCGACGATATTGCCGCAGATTTCACATTTGTAGATTTGAGAGCGTTTTGTCATTGTTCAATCCTCCTGTTTTTACTCTTTTGATGTAACCGCGCATTTAAAGTTACAGAAATTTACACTTTTAATTACAAAACGGGGGAGAAATTTATATAAACGTGAGTCCGAAATAAGTAAACATTCCCGATAATGCCTGTAATAACTATCGAAACCGGTGCGTAACGATTCTATAAAAGGCAGGCGTCCATGTCCGGAGCCTTATCGACCAAATTCCATCGTATAGATCGATCAAATCTTTTCGGGATTGGCTTCCGCTTAGCCTGTCCTTAAGCCCATTCAGGTGCTTAAGGACGGCGCTGGCAATAACGTTTGGCGGTATGTGCATGTTGGCGCAGTATCGCGGTGGCGCGTGTTTTTGCACTCGTGGTGGTGTGTTGAAAGTCTCGGTTCGTTATAAAGTCGTCGGGGTAGGCAAAAACCGTGACACCAAGTGCGAGTGCCCCGCGCCAGCGGGGCCAGCCTGTGCCGCCATTACAAATCTGTCGTGGTGGCTACAAAGTTTTCGCGGCACAGAAGCCAATTGCATATACCGACCTATTATGTGCAGGCCCTTAATTACCATCAAGTGAAATGTTTGAAAGAAAACTTTTTAATGTCTTTTCCCCAAGTCCAGGTATCTGTATAAGATTTTCCTTTGTTATTTTATTGTTTTTCACTCTGAGTTTAATTATTTCTTTTGCAATGGTTTTATTGATTTTTCCAACAATTACTAGCTCATCAAGTGTAGCAGTGTAAATACTTGGGGTTTTTTCCAAAAATTGTTTCTTATCGAGGAAGCTCAATAAGTCTGCACAAAGCAAGTATATATGCATAACTGTCTTGAGCGCCTCAATACGTGTAATTGTTGAATGAACACCTTTGTTTGTAATGCCATATATGCTTTGTAGATGGGATCCAAGATAGTCAACATGTGATTTTGCCACATCTCTATTTGTCTCACTTTTTATGCTATTGTCCATGTAAGCCCAAATCCTATTAATATAGTTCTCTTGTTTGAGGTCGCGTCCATTAATTTTCTTATTAGTGGCTGGATACAAATTGTCTGCAAGTTTCTCTAGGAATCGACGGCAACTTGCTAAAGCTTGAGACCATTCTTCAGGGGAATCAGAATAAACTGTTTTAAAGGCTAACAAAAGCAGTTCTGCTAATTCTGGATCTAACTCGAATAGAACATCCTCAACTTCTTTTTTTAGGATTTCAAAATTTGTTTCGGGTAGGCTACTGTAAGCATACTTTTTATGATAGTTGGAGGCTTTCTTATAAGCGATTGATCTAATATGGGAAATGGTATTTAATAAGTTTGATTGATAATATACTCCGTCATTACCTTTTTTGTGTTTTAGAAAATCTTGGTATTTCTCTTCAATAAATCCAATATTTGAGAACCCTCCACCAGATTCTCCTGCTTTAACAGATAATTCTTCATTCGACACGGTAATACCAAGTTTAATGCCAAGTTCTTCAAATTTCTTTGTTTCATCAAGCAGCTCTTTTATAGATGCCTTTGTTTTAGATTTTTCATTCTTTAAATAGGCCTCTATCCAGTTTTTCAAAGGAAGTGTATATAAACTATTACCAAGTTGGATTTCTGTCCATATCAATAAATCATTTTCATCCAATAGTTTAGCAATCCTATTGAGTTTTTGAATTATACTTAGAAGGGTGACTTTTGGGCTCTCAAAATTTTGTAGTACTTCTTCTAGAAGTTCAATTGCTTTTTCTTTTTTTGAAAACATTTTTGGTCATATTTGTTTATCGTTCAAAGGCTTGCACATAACGTCTGTGTATCATCATTGTTCTTTTACTCTCATTTTTACGTAATAAATCCAATTGTTGATATTTCTCCAATAAAATACTCTCAGCTTTTCCGGAATCACATCGGACAATAGCGTGTAGCGGTCTTTTTTCCCTTTAGCCTGACGGATTCACCGCTCCGTAATCCGGCGGAGTAATTCCTCAAACGCAGCTCAATCCGGACGGTTTCAAAAAGACCAACCTGTAAATTTCCAGCATTGGAAATCATAATCACGGGTGCGGCATAGAAATTCATTTGCGCTTATTCTACATACTATAAACGCCAATTTCAATAGAAAATATAGTTCTCCGTGGCAATGCCAAAAAATTTTGCTGGAAAATGCCGCAAAAACGGAGTCAGGCGCTTGCATAACGGACGCATTAGCCGGGGAAACGGACATATTAGGTGGGGAAATGAACATATTAGCCGGGGAAGCGGACATATTAGGTGGTGAAACGGACATAAATGATGGGGAAATGGAAGCAATAGGCCGGGAAAAGTAAATAAATGCTCGCGAAACGGACGTATTAGACCGGGGAAAGTAGATGCGAGGTCGGGAAACGGGCAGAACGTTGTGAAAAACTGGCATATCAATATTTGCAAACATTGGCGTTTTTAAATACATTCCAGCGTTAATTTCAGGATGAGGAGTGTGGTGGTTATCCGACAGCAGAAAAATTCGACCAATACGTCAAAAGAGATGGAGTGATTATGACAGACATTGCCCGCCCCGACTTAAAAGATACGCATACCGAATGTAAAAATCCGGCCACCGGCGCGATCCTGGGTTATTCGGAATTGACGCCGGTCGCTGAACTAAAAAATATCGTCGAACGAGCGCGGTCAGCCCAGGACTCCTGGAGTCGTCTTTCACTCAGGCAAAGAAAAACCTATTTAAAAAGCGTGCGGCGCTATCTGGCCGACCACCCCGAAGAAAAAGCCGAGATGATTTAAAAAGATAATTGCAAAGTGCGCATCGATGCAATGGCCGGGGAAGTGTTGCCGGCCAGTATGGCGATCTCATATTACATGCGTAAAACGCACCAGTTTCTGAAACCGGTCAAATGCGGTACCGGTAACCTGATGCTGGCTAATAAACGCAGCCGGATTTTACGGGTGCCGTTCGGAGTGATCGGTATAATTTCACCCTGGAATTATCCATTTGCGATTCCGTTCTCGGAAGTTGTGATGGCGCTGTTATCCGGCAATACCGTTGTCCTGAAAACCGCTACCGAAACGCAAATGGTCGGTCGAAAACTCGAAGAGTGTTTCCGGGCGGCGCACCTGCCGGAAGGCGTTTTCAATTATGTTAATTTGCCGGGAAAAATTGCCGGCGATGCACTCCTGGCGTCCGGGATCGACAAACTGTTCTTCACCGGATCGGTCGCGGTCGGTAAGTATCTGATGAATAAAGCCTCGGAAACACTTACGCCGTTAGTATTGGAACTGGGCGGCAACGATCCAATGATCGTCTGTGATGACGCCGACCTCGACAGGGCTACAGGTGGAGCGGTCTGGGGCGGGCTGTCGAATGCCGGACAATCCTGTGGTGGCGTTGAGCGCATTTATGTTGACGAAAAAATCTACGAGCCGTTCATGGCAATTCTGAAAACCAAAGTCGAAGCTCTGCGCGTTACCGCCGATGTCGATCATGAATCGGATATGGGAGTGATGACAACTCAGGGCCAGATCGATACGGTCAATAGCCATATTACAGATGCTCTTGAAAAAGGCGCGGTGATTTTTGCACAGTCGAAAGTTCCGTCAGACAGTCGTTTGAAAAATTTCCTGCCGGCGACCGTTCTGACCAACGTCAATCACGAAATGCTGGTGATGAAGGATGAGACATTTGGGCCGGTGCTGGGAGTCATGCCTTTCCGGACAATCGCTGAAGCCATTGCGCTGGCGAATGATTCCTATCTCGGATTGACCGGCTCGGTCTGGTCGCGGAATCACCGTAAAGCTATTGCGATTGGCAAACAGATTAAAGCCGGGGCGATTACGATCAACGATCACCTGATGAGTCACGGCCTGGCCGAAACTCCCTGGGGCGGTTTTAAGCAATCCGGTATCGGCCGGACGCACGGCAAACCGGGCTTCGATGAGATGACCCAGCCGCAGGTCATCGTCAACGATATTCTGCCATTTGCAAAGAAGAATATGTGGTGGCCGCCGTACAGCCCGAAAATTTACCGCGGTCTGAATGGTCTGATAAATTTTCTGTATGGAAAAGGATTTAAAAAGCAGATAGTTGGAATCCTGCGTGTTTTGAAAATATTTCCGCGTTATTTTACGCACTGAATTTGACAATTGCCTGAGAAAAACTAAATTTCATGTTCTTTTGAAAGGCATTAATGGAAAAGCACGACTGGCAGAAAATAATTGAAAAGATCGGACAGGCTGAAAAAATCCTGCTGACGACCCATCATAATCCGGACGGTGACGGTCTGGGAACGGAGGCGGCCTTGTTTCATTGCTTCCGGCGACTCGGAAAATCACCGGCCATCCTGAATTCATCGGCGCTGCCGCCGGAATATGTCTTTCTGAATGAATCTGAAATATTTAACACTTACCAGGCCGGACAAACACCGGAGGAGTTGGAGAAATTCGACCTGCTGATGATTTTAGATGCCGGAAATACCGAGCGGCTCGGTGCGCTTGGTACGGTATTAAAAGGTATGAATTTGCCGACGATTTGTATCGATCATCACCCGTTCAACAATTGCCCGGCCGATAACGCCAGTATGATAGACGTCCAGGCTCCGGCCACCGCCACACTCGTCTTTGAGTTGATCAAAATCATCGCTCCCCAGATCATCGACCTGAAAATAGCCTCGGCGCTGTATGTCGGTCTGATGACCGACACCGGTTCATTTCGCTTCGAGAACACAACCGCCGAAACCATGGAAATGGCAGCTGAACTTCTGCGTCTGGGCGTCCAACCCGGATTGATATACCGCTACGTTTATGAAAATTATCGTCCGGAGAGAATGAAACTGCTCGGCATAATCTTACAGAATGTGCAATATGAATTCGACAATCGCCTGGCCTGGTTCAGCGTAACCCGCGAACAGATCGCCGCCGCCGGAGCCATATTGGAAGAGGTGGACGGCTTTACCGATTTCGTCCGCTCGATCAAGGGCGTGGAAGTCGCGGTGATGTTTCTGCAGGTACGTGAGAAACGCACCCGCCTGAATTTTCGTTCGAAGGGGCAATTTACAGTCAACGACATTGCGCGGCAATTCGGTGGCGGTGGGCATCCTTACGCGGCCGGTTTAGTATTAGATACCGGATTGGACGATGCTATGCAGACAGTTTTACCGGCAATCCGTAATAAGTTTCTGACAGAAGGGAAATAATGAGTGTAAAATCAGATCGCTGGATAGAGGAAATGGCTTTGAGCCATAAGATGATCGAACCGTTCGAGAAAAGTCAGGTCAGTTCCGGTGTAATTTCGTTTGGCGTCTCGTCCTATGGTTACGATTTGAGAATTGCTGATGAATTCCGGATTTTCAACGGCAAGCCGGGATCGGTGCTCGACCCTAAAAAAGTACCGGCCGACCTGTTTACCGAATTCAAAGGCGCGGTCTGTGTAATTCCACCGAATACTTTTGTATTAGGGCGCAGTCTCGAGTATTTTCGTATTCCACGCAATGTCGTCACCGTTACGACCGGAAAATCGACTTATGCGCGCTGCGGTGTGATTGTGAATGTCACTCCGCTTGAACCGGAATGGGAGGGCTTTATCACGATCGCAATTGCAAACATTGCCCCGGTACCGGTTAAAATTTATGCCAACGAAGGATTGGCGCAGGTACTATTTTTCGAAAGCGATGAGGAATGCCGGATTTCTTATGCCGACAAAAAAGGTAAATACCAGGCTCAAAAAATTATTACGACTGCGAGGATAAAAGACTAATGGCGCTGAAGGTAACAGTTTCAGCCGGAGTCGGATTTTGCGCCGGGGTGCAGGCCGCCGTTAATAAGGCGCGGGAATCTGCCCGTAAATACGGCCGGGTTGCCATGCTCGGCGATATTGTCCATAACGAAAAAGTTGTCTGCGAATTGTCCGCCATCGGCGTTCATGTTATAAGTAATCTGGATGAGGTCGATCAGGCAATGCCGTTATTGTTCCGGTCGCATGGCACCCCGCTCAATGTTTGGGAAGAGGCACGTCAACGCGGTCTGACGATCATCGATGCGACCTGCCCGCTGGTACGTCAGATTCATACCGAAGCAAAGATGCTGGCAGATGAAGGTCGTCAATTGATAATCATCGGCGATAAAAATCATGAGGAGGTCGAAGGCATTGCCAGCCAGGTCAATGGAGCGATCGTTGTTTCCGGTCCGGGTGATGCTCAGCAATTACCGATTCTGAAAAAAATCGGAGTCGTTGCCCAATCGACCCAATTGATCGAAAATGTCACGGCCGTGATCGCCATTTTAAGCGCCAAAACCGAAGATCTGCGCTTTATCAATACAATTTGTCGACCGACTCGCCAACGCCAGGAACAAATCCGGGAACTCGCCCGGAATAACGACGTTATGATTGTTGTGGGTTCGAGAAAAAGTGCCAATACAAAACGCCTGGTTCAAATAGCCGAAGTGCTTAATAAAAACACCTATCTGGTCGATTCTGCCAGCGAAATTCAATCAGTTTGGTTCGAGGGGAAAACGACCGTAGGAGTCTCCGCCGGAGCCTCGACTCCTATCGAAGTTGTCGAAGCGGTGGTTAAAAAGATCGGCAATATTGCCTGAAATGTGTTAAATTTCCGAGCATGAAAAGGAGTAATTTTAAAAATGGATAAGGGTTCGTTTGAAGTAAAAGTCGGCCTGGCTGAAATGTTGAAAGGTGGCGTGATCATGGATGTCAC
>JAZDEI010000226.1:0-2226 GCA_043808945.1 Fidelibacterota bacterium
GCACGACTTCTTCGTCCACGACGGAATTATAGCGCCACATATCGAAACGATCCCAGTCGCTGCGAAAACGTTCTTCGATCGTAAAATCCTTATAGCTCTGGCGGTAGGGACCGATTTCCACCTGAATATAGCCGCCGGCCCGGAAATCCACCTGTTCGCCAGGTGGCAATTCGAGCACGAGTTCCTTGATAAAAGTCGCCACGTTGCGATTCGAGCGGATGGTGCATTGCCACTTGCGGATTTCAAAGATTTCCGCTGGAATTTCGAGTTTCAGGTCGTCCTTGACGGCCAGCTGACAGGCTAAGCGATAACCGGCGCGGGCTTCCCGCCGGTTGATGTGCGCCAATTCGGTCGGCAACAGTGTGCCGCCGCCTTCCAGAACTCGGATCTTACAGAGACCGCAGGTGCTGCCGCCGCCACAGGCTGAGGGCAGGTAGATTTTCTGCTCGGAAAGCGTATTGAGCAATTTGCCGCCGAGCGGAGCTGTAAACGTGTGTTGCGGATCGGCATTGATTTCTATTTTGACCGTGCCCGCCGCGACGAGCCGCGATTTGGCCAGCAGAATTACGCCAACCAGCACCAGCACGATGAAGGTGAACATTCCGACAGCCAGTAAAATCAGGGCGAGACTGCTCATAAAATCTTTTCCATTACAGTTGAATCCCGGAAAACAACATGAAAGCGATAGCCATTAACCCGGCCGTAATGAATGTAATGCCCAGTCCGCGCAAACCGGGCGGGACATTACTGTATTTCATTTTTTCCCGGATTCCGGCCAGCGCAATGATCGCCAGCGCCCAGCCAGCCCCGGAACCAATCCCGAAAACCACGCTCTCGCCGAAATTGTAATTGCGTTCGACCATGAAAAGCGAACCGGCCAGGATGACGCAGTTGACCGTGATCAGCGGTAAGTAAATTCCCAGCGCGTGGTACAATTTCGGTATGAATTTGTCTAAAACCATTTCGAGGATCTGGACGATGGCGGCGATCACACCGATATAAGTAATCAGGCCGAGAAAGGTCAGATCGACCTGCGGTAAACCGAGCCAGCCGAGCGCGCCTTCCGTCAGCAGATAACGATAGATCAGATTGTTGACCGGCACAGTAATCGCCTGAACGATTATGACCGCGACGCCAAGACCGACGGCTGTTTCGAGCCTTTTGGAAACCGCCAAAAAAGTGCACATGCCGAGGAAAAAAGCCAGCGCCATATTTTCGATGAAAACCGACTTGATGAACAGGCTAAGGTATTGCTCAAACATGCCTTACTCCTTCCCCGTTTCCGGTTTCCAGGTGCGCAGGCCCCAGATGATAAATCCGATCAGGAAAAAAGCGCTGGCCGGCAGTACCAGCAATCCGTTCGGAACATACCAGCCGCCTTCGGTATTAGCCCGCAGAATCGTAAAACCCAGCAGTTTTCCGCTACCGAACAATTCACGGAAAAAAGCGACGACCAGCAGGATCAGGCTGTAGCCCAGACCATTTCCCAGACCGTCTAAGAAACTGGCGAACGGCGCATTTTTCAGTCCGAAGGCCTCGGTGCGCCCCAGCAGAATACAGTTCGTAATGATCAGACCGACGTAAACCGAAAGTTGTTTGCTGACATCGTAGGCAAAGGCCTTGATGAGCTGATCGGCCACGATCACCAGCGAGGCGATGATCGTCATTTCGACGATGATACGGATACTGCCGGGAATCTGGCGGCGGATCAGGCTGACGGCCATATTCGCAAAAGCCGTGACAAAAATGACGGCCAATGACATGACGATCGCCGTTTCCAATTTCGAGGTGACCGCCAGCGCCGAACAAATGCCCAGCACCTGCACGATCACCGGATTGTCTTTAATCAGCGGCGTGGTCAGAATTTTGAGCGATTTATTCATGCGTCACCGCCTTTTCACGCAGAATTTGCAGGAATGGGCCGTAGCCATTCGCGCCGAGCCAGAATTTCACGAGATGATCGACGCCGCGCGTGGTGAGCGTCGCCCCGGATAATCCATCGACCTGATGAACGGAAGCCGGATTGGCCGGATCGACTTTGCCTTTGATGACTTCGATTTTCAGGGCACCCGATTCATCAAAAGCCCGTTTGCCGATCCATTTGGCGCGCCAGAGCGGATTGTCAACCTCGCCGCCCAGTCCGGGCGTTTCGCCATGTTCGTAGAAGATAAAGCCGGTCACAGTTTGCAAGTCATTTTCCAGGGCAATGAATCCGTACATCGTCGA
>JAZDEI010000227.1:0-4121 GCA_043808945.1 Fidelibacterota bacterium
AGTTCTCCGCCGTCACGGCGCGGCCGGATTCTGGCGGCATTTTCGAGCATTGAACTGGCAACTGGCAATTCGGCTTTCCGGAATTTGATCATCTTAACAATGTCTTTCCCGGTTCGAGCGATCTGCTCATTCTACTCAATCCTACTCATAACAATTTCTTATCAGGAAGTTTCTCTTAATCATCTTTGATACAACGAATCGAATGACCGTATCGTATATCATAGTCATTTAAGACAATATGAGAAGAAGAATAATACAACATGCAATACCATTGATCTCCATTTTTACTTTCAGATGAAGACCAAAAGTAAGCTCTGTAGGCATAGCCGTCATAACTTCCATCATACAATCGACGACCACTCGGAAGTACGGAAAGACCGCTTTCATTGGTTGCACCGCTGTTGGGATACCTCCATTGCAAAACTCCGGTTTCTTTCATAACACCACCGGCAATATCAACACCGCCCAGAAACTCTATTAAAGTTTGCCACTCAGTATAAGTAGGAATATGCCACCCGGCGGGTGCTAATTTTCTTTCGTCATCAACCGCATAGACGTTATATAAATAGCCATGAGCAATCGTATCACTGCTATATTCACAGTAGGCACCGCCTTCAATTCCCCATTCACGGTTAGTCCAATCATTCGGATCTATCGCATACACTAAAGTATCGCCATTATTATAACGGGTCACTCTCAGGTTTTCAGTAATCCAGACCTGGTTTCCAAGCGTTACTGTGTGATAGATATTACTATCGATATCGGTAACGGTACCCATTCCGAGTAAATTGGCTATAATTATTACTTCTACTTCTTTGGTTATTTCGGCGCTGTCATCGTCTTTCACGGAAATTTTTACCGTGTGAGTGTCAATCTCGACTCCGCTGGTATTCCAGCAATAATAATATGGAAAGGAATAGGCTGTATGAATCTCGATTCCATCAATGGAAAATCGAACTTCGTCGATTTTTCCGTCCTCATCGTCAACCTTAGCGGCAATGATGACATTAGTTCCCTGCTTAATTTGGGCCCCGTTTTGAGGAGTTGTGATCCGACATATCGGCGGTTCATTTTTAAAGTTGAATAATTTATCGCAGGACAGATTAATAACGGTACAAAGAGCAATTATTTCTACTGCCAGAATTTTCTTTGGCATCCTTTTCTTCCTCAATATTAAACGTGTCCCTCTGAGAGTTATTTTACGACATAATTAACTTCAAGATATGGAATCAGATTGCCTTCTTTCACAACCGCTTTCCCGCCTTTCTTCCCGATCGTTATGGGAGCCGCAACGGCCTGATACTCCATGCTCGGCCAGTAGGAAACCTCAATTTTTACGACATATTCGCCAGCCTTGACCGGCTTTCCGGCTGAATTTTTCAGATCCCAGATATAAATGTGATGTCCGAGATCAATACTAGCGCCGGTCACACCGTCCACATCCTGAAAATTCGAAGACTTGGCCCATCTCGGCAGATTGACCTGTTTTTCCTTAGCAAAGGCGCTGAATCCTGAGACATATACGGTTTTAACGAAATTCCCGGCGTTATCTTCAATCCAGACCACCGTCTGCGGAGCCAGTTCGTCCCGAAAACCCATTACAAAATCGATCACTATAAAGGGCTTACAGTGATCCTCAGCATTGAAATGCTTAACCGGCGGAGTCATACTTTCGAAGGCCATCTTCGAAGCACCGGTCTCCGAATAATTCTTTATTACGTCGATCCAGCTAGTAGTCGCTTTTTTCTGGTAAGCATAACCCAGCCAATAAATGGCTTCGGCTCTGGTCTCATCGGAGACTGTTCCCTGACGAACCTTTTCAAGGTCCTTAATCGCCTGATCGAGTTTCCCGACAAAAAATGGCATCATTACTCCGATCCGTCCCCGGATCAACAATAATTCCAGATTATCCGGAGCAATTTTGACGGCTTTCTCGGCCAGGTTGGCAATCTCAAAAGCCTGATTCGTCCGAAAATTCGTATCGTCATGAATCCTTGAATCGTAACCGATCGAAGCGACTTTACTAACGGCATTGATCAGTAAAAGATAGGCATTAACATTAGTCGAATCCAGGGCGATACCTTTTTTCAATACCTTAATTGCTTCCTCGTAATCCCCGGTTCCGATATAAGCCTGCCCTAATTGAATATAAAGACCGGAATTATTAGGATTCTTCTTGAGAGCTTCTTTGAGCTGGTCGATTTCAGCCGTGGAAGGCTGTTTCGTTTCCACAGTTGTCGTCACTGCCGGTTGGCTGATCCTGGCTAAATTCTGTCTGGCACTTTCAGCCAGGGGCGTTCCGGGTGCCAGTTCAGTGACTTTTTCCCAGGCTGTGCGGGCGTTTTCAGTTTCTTTGCACTTGGAATAGCCTTCCCCCAGAAAATTGTAGGCGCTGGCGATCAGGTTGGCCGGAATTTTATCCGGCGAAACCTGGTACATTTTCACAATGTATTCAAGATCAGCGATACCCGGCTCCAGTCTACCCAGAAACGAGGGCACTTTGACGCCCATCAGTCCGCGGTTAAGACGAGCGATCGGGCTATTGGCATCCAGTGCGACGGCTTTATCCAGCATTTCGTAAGCAGAGCCAATCAACCTGCCCGCTTCCAGATAATTCGAAGTCTGCCCGGACTGCATACCGCGGTACAATCCCAGATAGGAATAAGCCGTGGCATTATCCGGAAACTTCTGAATCGCCTCTTCCATGACTTTGGCGGCCTGCTTAAAATCACCGGCCTGGTTAAAATTCTGCGCTTTATTGATATACTCCTCGATACTCTGTCCCCAGACCGACATACAGAAAGTGATGATAATTGCTGTGATTTTCAACTTCTTTGAAATCTTCATACTTTTCTCCCTTTCAAACGATGTTCGAATTTACTCTTCTCATGTTTTTTCAAACCGATCTGAATCCGACCGGCTCTGACAGATTTTAGTCGTCGAACCGTTGACTGGTTCACTAATTTTTAGATGCGGGAGCGAAGAATCCGACGAGGTATTACAGCCAGCCCAGGATTATTCCAAACACCAGAATGCTTAGGCCGTCCACTCCGTAGATCACTGCCAGAGTCGTCAGTTTCTTCTTTATAGTATTCATGTCATGCACCCAGAATGACACCAGGAAAAACGGCAGATAGCCGAATAAAAAGATCAGCCAGGGAGCTCCTGCACTCCACCAACCATATTCCCAGGTCAGCGCTCCTACTACATTCAGCAGAACTTCCACAAATACACAAAACACCGAACCTACTACCGCCATGAATAAACGGTTTGGGATACCCAGAATGCGGGTGTTTTTATCCGGAGGGAGCATCTTTCCAAATGCTATTCCGGCGATCGCGAACATAAAACAGATTTCGATGTTCAGTCCGATCAGGATCAGATAAGCGGTTTTCCCCGGAGCACCCCACACCGGCGCATAGTTCGTGAAATGAAAAACCAGAGAATTCCAGATTTCATTGAACCAGTCCATTCCCCAGAACGCCAGTCCAGCAAATACCAGATTCCAATTCCGGCGTTCGATTTCCACAGCATAGGTATAGACAACCAGTGCAAAAAGGGTTATAACGTACCATTGAAATTGGTTACCGTCTCGTAAAATTGAAAGTGCTTGGGTGGCTAAATCGGTTGGCATTTGTCCTCCATTTTTTTATAATTCCTTAACGCTGAATTTAGTTTAGAAGTCAGTTAATGTGCCAATAATAATTTCAATAATTTTTTAATAAACCGCGGCATTCCAGCGCATTTCTTTTTTGAATTCGGCTACTTTGGTAGAATCATTGATTTCCAGCAACTCGATGCCGGCGATCTCGGCGAAGTCGCGCAGGTATTCGGCAGTCAAAGCCTGGCTGAAAGCAGTATGGTGCGCGCCCCCGGCCAGAATCCAGCACTGGGCGGCAATTTCCAGATCGGGTTTGGGAATCCAGATCACCCGGGCCACTGGTAATTTTGGCAGATCCGCATCCGGCGGAACGCTTTCAACTTCGTTGAGGATCATGCGGAACCGCCCTCCCAGATCGATGACTGATACGTTCAATGCCGGTCCGGCCGGGACATTGAAAACGAGACGGGGCGGATCGGCCTTGCCCCCGATTGACAGCGGATGAATTTCCACTCTGGGT
>JAZDEI010000228.1:0-4581 GCA_043808945.1 Fidelibacterota bacterium
CCTGCGACCGACTGTTTTACTCGAGACCGACCGGGGGACAATCAGTATCCGCCTGGATGGTTACTATGCGCCTTTTACAGTCGACGCTTTCCTCACGAGCATCGAAAAAGGTTTTTATAATGGTTTGTCTTTTCACCGGGTCGTTCCCAATTTCGTCGTACAGGGTGGCGATCCGCGCGGAGACGGTTGGGGCGGCCCGGGTTACACGCTATTAACCGAACGATCTCCGATCGGCTATGGCCCCGGTGCGGTTGGAATGGCACGGGCTGATTTTGATACAGACGGTTCGCAATTTTTCATCGCGCTGACCGATCAGCCACATTTGAATTTTAAATACACGCGCTTTGGGGAAGTCATCAAAGGTCTGGACGTTGCCGCCCGGATCGAAAAGGGCGACCGCATCCTGGCCATTTCGGTTCAGCCGGATTCAGAATAGTTTGGCAACGATGAAACCGACCGCGAAGCCGGTAAGGAAAACCATCGTCATAAAACGGTAATTGACGATCTCTTTTTTATGCCCGCGCTTGATTGCGACGGCCGAAACGAAATAACCCAGCGCATTCAACAGCCAGAAAATCGGCAGAGTCAGCACTTTGGCTAATAGCGGTCCCAGAAAAGGAACAAGTGCAATTATCGCAACTAAGCCGGTGAAGGCTTGCGAAAAAGCTCCAAAAACCATCACGATGACAAGAATGAGACCCTTATCGACTTTAAAATGAATGCCGACAATAATCGCGACTATTATCACCGCCCAGGTAATTATCAGTTTGTAATAGCGACGAAAAAAATCGGCGACTATTTTTGCATTGCGATTGATCAGAGATGATTTTTCAGATCGTTTAAAGAAAATCTTTTTTTTCATTCTAACCTTCCAATCGTGGAATGTCTGCAGCCGTCAGGCCACCCAGATCGGATGCCCGGGAGTTGTCGATCACCTGTGCGGCGGTCTTGGCGCCGGGAATCGCCAGGTGACAGGCCGGATGCGACAGGCAAAAGCGCAGACTGATTTGCGCCGGTGTTTGATCCGGATAGCGGGCATAGAGCGCCTGCATTTTGTCCAGCTGATTTAAATATGTATCGAGTTTTTCGGCGGACAGGTTCATTCGGCGATGATCGTCTTCGCCAAACCGGCTTTGCCGATCAAACTTGCCGGTCAGCAGGCCGAATAACAACGGAATCCTCACAATTACACCGAGATTGTATTCGAGAGTCTTGGTAAACAAGACCTTTTCGGCCTCCCGTTCAAGCAGATTATAGCGCACTTGCAACACGTCTATCACGGAATGATAATGGTCGAGCAAACCTGCCTGTTCGGTTTCACGGAACGATTGGACACTCCAGCCGGCCGCCCGGATCTTACCATCTTTTTTCAACTGCATCAGTGCCTCCCAGGGATCGTCGCGCTCGAGTTTAGCAATGTCCGGGCTATGCAGTTGCAGAATGTCGAGCGTGTCTACACCGAGTCGTTTCAGACTCTGTTCGGCGGCCCAGACGATATAAGCGCGGTCGGTATTTTGTACGATCGGGCCGTAGCCGGCGTCGTCTTTCTGGCGGGCGTGGTAAAAATCATTGCCGGCCTTGGTCGCCACAACGACCGCATCCTTGCCACGCTCTTTCAACACACCGGCAATCAGCTCTTCCGAATGGCCATAGCCATAAACATCGGCCGTATCAATAAAACTTACCCCGAGGTCGAGCGCTTTGTGGAGCGCCTGCCGTGAAATAATGTCATCCGTTTTGCCCCAATTCGTCCCGCCGATTGCCCAGGCGCCAAAACCAATCGTTGAGATTCGTAAACCACTTTTTCCAAGTATTCGATATTGCATACTTATTTTTGCCTTCGGTTCATTTCGTAAATTAAACGCAAACCGGTGAGAGTGAGTTGTGGATCGGTTGCGTTTATAACAGCAGAATGGCTGGCGATGACTTCGCTGAAACCGCCGGTCGCAATCACGAAGATTTCCGGCAGATTCATTTCGGCTGCGATGCGCCGAACGATCCCCTCGATCATAGCAAGGTGACCGAACAGAATGCCGCTCTGCATATGACCTGTCGTGTTTTTGCCGATGACCTGCGACGGGAAATCCAGGTCGATCCGATAGAGTTTGGCGGCTTTGCGGAACAGAGCCGATGCGCCGGTTACCAATCCAGGCGCAATCGCTCCACCGATATAATTCCCGCCTTTATCGATAACGTCAAAAGTTGTCGCGGTCCCCAGATCGACGACGATACCCGGATGAGGATAGGTCGTACCGGCCGCCACGGCATTACAAAGGCGGTCTGCACCGACTTCCGCCGGATTATCGACCAATACCAGTAAGCCGAGTTTCAGTTCGCAAGTGACTATTAGCGGCTCAAGATTGCAAAACGTGCGCGCCATGTGAACATACGGCCCGGTCAATTGCGGCACGACCGAAGCGATAACGATTCCATCAATATTCGACCGATCAAGTCGATTGTTTTTTAAAAACAATTCGGTTTTATGGCCGTAATAATCGGCTGTCCGAACGGGATGACTATTCACGCGCTGAACGGCGCGCAGTTCTTTTCCATCATACAAACCGACGGTAACATTGGTGTTGCCAATATCGACAGCCAAAAGCATTTCAGGACTCTCTCATTATAGTCACATCGGCGGCGTGGAATACCTGGCTGGCCTGACCGTTCAGCAAAACCAGGCCGCCATTTTCGGTAATATCTTTGAATATTCCGACATGGATTTGCCGGCCGTCGTTGACTTTGAGTTTCTGGCCGAAATAGGGGCAATGACTCCGCCATTTCTGCAGAATATGCCCGGCGCCGGATTTATTGAGTTCGGTTAAATTCCGATCGATTGATCGGACAAGCTCTGCCAATAAGCTCAGCCGTTCATATTTTTTCCCGGTAATCGAGTAAAGCGATCCGGCGTACGGCAGTTCGGGACAGAAAAATTCCATTTTCTGGTTAATGTTCAGGCCGATGCCGATCACCACATCGTTATTCTTCACGGAGCGGGTTTTAGTCTGCACCAGAATGCCGCAAATTTTCAGATTTTTCAGCAGGACATCGTTCGGCCACTTTAGGGTTAACCAGGCCGGCGGTACAACCGTTTGCACGGCTTCAAGAACACCAACGGCTGTCAAAAACGGATAGATAAATAAAGGAGTTGCCTGGTCCTGAATTTTTAAATAGATCGAAAAGAGCAGGGCTTCGTCCCGCGGCGCGAGCCAGGTGCGCCCTAACCGACCGCGCCCGGCGCTCTGGAAATCGGCCCAGATAATCGAACCGGACGGATGCGGATGTCTACTCAACAGATATGTATTAGTTGAATCGAGTGACTCGAAATGGATGACCTGTGATTTGAGAATTTCTGTCTTGATCGGCAGTTCGGTGATCTGAAAGGAGTTCATAATCTCAACGCAGAGTCAATTCCCCAATTAATTCCCCGGCTGAACTGTACTTATCCAGCACAAAAAGCACATAGCGGATATCGACGCTGATCGTGCGGGTCAGGGCCGGATTATATTGCCAGTCGTTGGTCAGCGCTTCCCAGTTGCCATCAAATGCGCAGCCGACGATCTCGCCCCGAGCATTCAGTACCGGGCTGCCGGAATTGCCACCGGTAATGTCACATGTACTGAGAAAAGCAACTGGCACGTCGTTTAATTTCGGGTCAAGCCAGCGACCATAATCGCGGCGCGTGGCCAGATCGATCAACTTTTCGGGAACATCAAATGGTTTGGCCCCGGTGTTTTTGGCAATGACGCCGCTCAATGTCGTCTGCGGCTGGTAATTGACGGCATCGCGCGGACAGTAGCCTTCGATACGGCCATAAGTAAAGCGCAAACTGCGGTTGGCGTCCGGTAAAATCCGATCCCTCATAACATTTTTCAAGGCGGAGAAATATTGCGGCTCCAGGAGCAACATCTCGCCATTGATTTTCTCTTTTCTTAACCGGAAGCGCTCCATCTCACGGTTGACGGCACCGGCCAGAGTTACCAGCGGATCCTGCCGCGCCGTCAGATCGGCCGCGCTCAGGTCGAACATTTTCAGACATTCGTCCGTATCGGTCAGCCGGGTGCGGGCAAATGCGTCATCGGCGAACGCGTCAATCACCGACTCGGCCGTACTACCGGGTTGGCTTTTTACTAATTCATTAATGAAAGCCGGGCGCTCGTTGGGCGGAAAGTCAGCCAGGTGTTTTAGCAACATTTTCAGAATACGGGCGTCGGCCGGAGCATAATAACCGATCCTTTTCATTTTAAAGGTGCGTTTGGTGCGGGCGATCTGGTAATCGTAATAGCCGGCCTCTCGCTCGCTCTCCGGTTTGGTCTTTTCGCGGCTCCATTTTTCAATGGTCAGAGCATCCGAGAAAACTGTGGCGTATCGCAGGTATTCGATGTAAATATCCATTTCGATACCAGTATAGTATTCATCATAAGCCTGTTTAATCGCCGGCAGAATAGAGCCGTATTCTTTTTGCCAGGCCGGACGATTGGCAATTTTTTGTTGAAATGTTTCTTCAGCGGCGCGTTTCATCTCGAAGATTTTTTCGTTCCGGAATCCGTTCAGCAAACCACGATTATTTTTCAGACTGTTATA
>JAZDEI010000229.1:0-9012 GCA_043808945.1 Fidelibacterota bacterium
AAAGCCGGTAACTATACGCGCATTTGGAATGCCGCTCAAATGCCGACCGGTGTTTACCTCTGCCGCATCCAGGCCGGTGATTTCAGCGCCGTGAAAAAACTGGTTTTGATCAAATAGAGACTTTCATTCGATAATGACACAAGCCGGGAGCCGCGGGGTTTCCGGCTTGTTCGTTTTCTATCATTCAATCTGACAATAAATGACGTCCCGACGAAGGTCGGGACTAATGACTATGAGTGACTATAGAGTGACCATCGTAAGACAATCGTTTGCATTTGGCAGTCTTGCCGTTCGGAATTAAATTCCGCCGTCTTTTAAATGCTATTTTCAGTGGAGTATACATGCAAATCGGAATCATCGGTCTGCCCTACTCCGGCAAAACCACGCTCTTCGCAACACTTGCCAGCCGTAAAGTCGAAGCTGACGCCTATCGTAAAAAAGAAGCCGAAAAAGGCATCGTCAAGGTTCCGGACGTTCGGCTCGACCGCCTGACGGAAGTTTTCAAACCGCAACGTAAAGTCCCGGCCACCATCGAATACCTGAAAGTTCCCGGACTGGAAGGTCAGTCGGCCGCCGCCAAAGGTTTACCGGCCCAATTTCTCGCCAACCTGAAAACCGTGGACGTCATCCTGCACGTCGTACGGGATTTCAACAATCCACTCTTCCCGCACCCGCTCAACCGCATCGATCCGCAGGCCGATAATAATTTCGTCAACAGCGAACTCCTGCTCTCCGACCTTTCCATTATCGAAACCCGTATCGAACGCCTCGAAAAGCAACTCACCAAAATCAACAATGAACCGAATCGCAAGGAACTCGAACTGCTCAAGAAATGCCGGACTTTCCTGGAAGAGGAAAAACCGTTGCGGGAAATGTCACTCTCGCCGGAAGACGACAAAGTCCTGCGCGGATTCCAGTTCCTGACCGCCAAGCCACTCCTGACGGTCATCAATATCGTCGAAGATAAACTGCCACAGCGGAGCGAGATTGAATCACAGTTCAGTTACCTGAAGACCACCAGCGCGACTTTTACAACGCTGTGCGCCGCAATCGAACAGGAGATCGCCGAACTCGATCCGGCCGACCAGCCGCTCTTCCTGGAAGAACTTGGCATTGACGAACCGGCCCTGAACCGCCTGATCCGCATGTCTTATGAATTGCTCGGCTATATTTCTTTTTTTACGGTCGGTGAAGATGAATGCCGCGCCTGGACGATAATTGACGGCGACAACGCCCAGAAAGCCGGGCGGGCGATTCATTCCGACATCGAACGCGGTTTCATTCGCGCCGAAGTCGTGCATTATACAACCTTGCTGGAAAACGGCAGTCTGGCTGCCTGCCGCACGAAAGGCCTGATCCGCTCCGAAGGGCGCGATTATATCGTCAAGGATGGCGACGTGATCGAGTTCCGCTTCAATGTCTGAGACATTATTTAGACAAGATTTACAAGACGATTAATATTGCTCTTAAAGTCATAATTATGATATAGCCGATTCCTCACCCCGGTAAATGCCGGGATACGGAATGGCATTAATAGAGCAAATCCTGTAAATCTTGTTAATCTTGTCTAAAAATACATTCGCGTCTATTCGTGTTCATTCGTGGTTGTATCTTATTTGATTAAACCTTCAAGCCAGTCACGCAGCGGATCGAGCGGTTCGAAACTTTCAACCAGCAACTCCGGTCGGGCGGCATTGATTATTTCACGCCATTCCGGCCGGCGCAGAACGATTATACTCTGCATATCGTTGACGTGCGCACAGAGCACATCGTGCAGAGTATCGCCAATGATGACGACCTGCTTCGGCTGGTAAGTTTCTGTGAACATGGTTTTGACTTTGTCGAGCGCAATGAGCGGTAGTTCGTTGCGCTCGGCGCTGTCAGATCCGAAGACGCCAAAGTCGAAATACTTTTCCAGATCGAATGGTGTGAGTTTGGCCTGCGCACCGCGGCGTACATTGCCGGTCAGCAAGCCCATCCGCAGGGGCTGTGTTTTCAGAAATTCAAGGAGATCGAAGACTCCCGGAAAGACTTTTTTGTCAGTCGCGACCGGATAATCGCGGCAAAATATTTTTAAGTAACGTTCCAGGATTTGCGTCGGCAGGCCATCATTGCCGGGCGGAACGCCGATCTGTTCCAGCGTATTTTCGATAATCAGCGGATCGGTCAGTCCGGCCAATTGTCCGACTTCAAAAGACACTTGTTGGCCGGTACATTCGAAGATGGCCTGCGCCAACGACCGGCGCGGTGTCATTCCCGGCGTAATCATAGTGCCGTCAATATCGATCAGAACGAGCAAGCGCTTGGTCTGCATTCAGTTCTTCCGGCGGTCCGGCAAGGCGCGCCGGATGTCAATTGGTCGGGTTTCCGCAAGACTTGCCAGGGCCTTGTCGGCCCGGTAAGGTTTATAGTCATGCTGAGGAACAACCCGGCCGCCCGATTCCAGGTAATAAAGGATCTTATTGACCTCGATGATAGTTCCGAAATGCCCGGTATCGCCGACGATGTCACCCGGTTGAAGCATTCGGAGTTGTCTGCGGGTTGGCTTGCTATTTTTCGGCAATGTAAAAACCACTCGTCCGATCTGCGCCAGTTCAGCCGTATCCAGCCGGTAACGGTTGCCACTTCCCAGCCGTCCGCCGCCATCAATAAAACCGGCCCGCTGGCAGTACAGTTTGAAGCCTTTCGAGGAGAAAATGGCCCCTTCGGCAGTCGGCTTCAGTAATCCGCAATCGACCGCCAGCTCATAAGGAGCGGTTACAAATCCCGAACAATCCAGCCCGAAACTATATTCCCAGCGCGTACCTTCGGCCTGCGGATCGTCCAGATCCAGCAGATCGCCGCCCCAGCGGTAAAATCCCGGCCCGAAATATTCCTGGTACATTTCGTAACAAAAAATGGTTAGGGCATTAATGATCTCAGTCGCTGACTGCCTGGAGAGAATCGGTAAATACGGCTTTAGCGCCGGTTGCATGACCAGCGTATAAAAAGCCCGATTGTTTGTACGGCAACCGGTCAATAAAGTATCGCTACCGATCGGAATCGAGATCAGTCTGGCCTTGCTCTGCCGATTGAACTGGCGTTCGGTCAACGCCGTTTTGGCCGGGATCGGTACTTTACGGTCTATTGAATTAAAATCCACGGTCAGCGGTCTGTGGAAACAAAGGTAAACGATCAGAGCCAGCCCGACGGCCAGGATATATTCACTGAGACGTTTCAGGTTTATTTTAGTTTTCATGTCATTGACAGGATGATACTATTTTAACAGCAGGCATTTACCGGATGCCACCGAATTTTCGGTTTGGAGGTGATAGAAATAGACGCCGGCCGGTTGATTACGCCCGTCCCAAATGACGGAATTGGTTCCGGCCGGTTGCTTTCCGGCAACAAGTGTTTCAACCAGACGCCCGGTCAGATCGTACACCGCCAAATTCACGAATCCGGCGCCGGATAACTGGTAAGTGATCAGGGTAGACGGATTGAAGGGATTCGGGTAATTCAGCACCCCGACTGAAAAAGAATGCGGACTCGCGGTGGTTGCGACGCCTTCCGGTATTTGCAGAATATCGGTCATCGACCGGCCGGCCGCATAAGGCGTTGCGAAGTCGAGAATTGTACCGATAGTCGGTGTTATATCGGTAAGATTATAGGGTGTCTGAATGTGTCCTCCGCCGGATTTTACGGCCAGGCCGATTCCCAACAGCATGACATGACGACAACCCCAGCATCCGTCGCCATGACTGCCACTTCCGATCGGACCAGGCCAGACTCCATTCAAATGGCGTCCATGGTCATTGGTTACCAGCAGAGTCGTGTTACCTTTAAAATAACGATCAGTTTGCAGGAAGTTCCATAATACGCCTACAATACTATCAGCAATGGATATCGCGTCCAGATAATCAGACCATTCTTTGTGATGCGCCGCGTAATCGACATCCGCCAGATAAATCACCGATAGCACGGGATGATACTCCTGTAACTTACTTTCTGCACTCGCCCAGACTTCCCGATCATTTGAGCCGTCTAAAATATACCACGGCCAGTAATCCGGGCCATATTCGGTCTGAAAACTCGGCAACCACGGCGTTGAAAGGTTTTTCATGCAATAAACAGCCTGGGTATAATTGACACTGTAAAACTTACGATAATATTCCCAGACCGACGGAGTTAAAGTATATTGAGTATTGATCGTCCCAAAAGAAGTCATCGTAACAGTCGTATCGCGCGGCGTTACCCAGCTGCCCGTCCAGATTGCCGGAACGGCTTTATTGGTATAGGTAATGCCATTGTTGATGAAGCTATCCACTACAACACCTGAATCCGCGATAGATTTCATTCTGGGTATATACTGTGCGGTGCTGTCGCCTAATGTCTCGGAGTAACGCGCGCCATCGATAATCACCAGCACGACGTACTTGCTGAGTTGTTCGCCGCCCAACAGTCCGGTCAGAACCAGAAAAAGCACACTTGTGGTCAATATTTTTTGCGATCTACTAATAATCTTCGATATTTTTAAGATCCGGGTCGGAATAATCACCGACCGTTTATTTGACTAATGTGATATAGTGCGTCCTCGTCTGTGACCGAGTTTGCAGGAGTGCCAGGTATACTCCGGACGGAAGATTTCCGGCATTCCAGTTCACCGTATAAATTCCATTGTCCAGATTATCTTCCAGAATCACGTCTGCCAGGCGACCAGTCAGATCGAATAACAGCAATCTGACATAGCCGGATTTATCCAGTGAAAAACGGAAAGTCGTGGCACCGTTGAAGGGATTCGGATAGCTCGATAATATGTCTAACTGTGCCGGACGGGTGACATTCTCACTGACGGCCATGCTCACCGGAAAGACTTCGCTGAGCGTAAAGTCGACCCAGAACAGAGCGGCAGTATTATTAATATTTGCCAGCAGACCATTCCCTAAAGTCGCCGGCGGATCGGTATAATTGTCCCACCAGTCCTTATCCCATTCGTAGCCAAATTGAAAACCAACCTTATTATTCGGAAAGGCTTGCCCCCAGGAACGCATTTCGCTGATGAAATTCTGATAAGAATAATGCCCCTGACTATCATCGATCAGCAGCAAATTTCCCCGATAAGTAGGCGGCATCCGGTTGGTTGTGAAATGCTTCAGGAAAAATGAATAGGTGGAATCGTAGGACTGGACCTGTTCTTCCCAGGCCTGGGCTTCGGCGTCGGTTACCTGCCGCCCGGCATCGCAGGCCTGGGCATCAAGCCATTCTACATCCAGCCCGAAACCAGCCACACAATCATGATGTCCGTAACGTGTCAATGCCAGATCGATCAGCGTTGACACATTAGCCGCACCCGGCTCCATCTGGAGCCAGACTTTCGTGCCCGCCGAATCGAAGGCCGTTAGAAACGCCTCGCTATAATCTAAGTTGGTAAAACTACAATGGGCGATACTGCCTGAATGCGGGAACTGAACATAAATATTGCCGTTATCACCATAAAAACTAAGTATCCAGACGGACGCCGGCGTTCCGGCTGAGTTAAAATTACGCGCCATGGAATCGGCGACGGCTACCAGGTAATCGGATGTAAAACCGGAAATCCTGGAAGCGCGGAAACCGGTATAGAGATCAGCGCAAACTCTTGATGATCCGATTATCAGTAAAAATGCCATCAAATACTTTTTCATCATAGGCTAAAATCCGAATATTTCCGGAGAACAACAAGGTTTTTCTGAATAAACTGTTTTACAGAAAGCGGTTGGAGGTCTCGGAACAAAGTGATAATTTTTGTCCCGGTTTAATAATTGTAATGAGTTTAATTTATGTTTAAAGATTTTGATCTGATTATCTTCGATCTTGACGGAACACTCTACCCAGTGTCCCGCGAATTAGACAGCGTTTATCCGATCGTCGCTTTGGAAATGGCCGCCAAATCCGTCAATTGTCAACCGTCCGAAATAAAGATCGATTTCGAACGAAAACGCACCGAATTAGCCCGGCTGATTAACGGTCCACCCACCAGCACTCTGACGTTGATGTACTTCTATGAGGCCGATATTGCGGCTTTTGAAACCGAAATCAATCGCCGCCTGCAGATCGAGAAATATATCCAGCCCGACCCACACACGATTCAGACCATCGCAGCTATCGCCCGCCAATACCCGATTTTCCTTTTTACGACCAATAACGGCCGCACCACTGCCCATATTCTGGGACATCTGCAGTTAACCGACTTTTTCCCGCCCGCCAGACGACTGACGTTTAGCGATATTAATGCCCTTCCGATCGACAAATCGGCCAAGATCGCATTAATGAAACCGGCTCTCAAGGGTTACGAATATGTTTTGGAGAAATTCAGCGTTCGTCCGGAACGCTGCCTGATGGTCGGCGATTCTATGACGATGGACATCGAACCTGCCACCCAACTCGGAATGGCAACTTACCGCGTAACGATGCCGGCCCAATTGCATGCCCTGCCGCAGTGGTTGGGGATCAATAGCTGGCCGGTTGATCTTTAACCGGTAAACGATAAAATAATATTGCGGTATACAAGAATTGCTTGCATTGAATAAACCCCGATATTATCTTAACGCGTTATTTTTGTAAAACTGACTTAGCAATTGAGTATTTAAACCAAATGACCCGTGGCGACTTTAAAATATCCCTGAAATCTGCTGTAATGACCAGCAGTGCTAAAGCTGCTAAGATCGCTAAGGAACCGGACATGTAACCCCCGTACAGGATAAATGTATTTTATACATAGGGGGTCTGAATAACAGGCCCCCTTTTGTTTATTAACAACCAGAAAGTGAGGTAATGTATGTTTAAAGGATTGGGAACGGCATTGATCACACCCTTCGATGAGGAGGGTGGCATTGATTACGTGGCGCTCAGGAAATTGATCCAGTATCAGATCGACGGCGGAGCCGACAGTCTGATAGTGCTCGGGACGACCGGAGAAGCTCCGGCGATCTCTGTGACGGAACGATATAAAATCGTCGAACTGGCGGTCGCTGAAACCCGAAAAAGGATACCGGTTATTATCGGCACCGGTACGAATAACCTGGAGAGCGTATTGAATTCCAACCGGATGGCCGCAGAGCTCGGCGCGGATGGGGTCCTGATTGTCACACCTTATTACAATAAAGGCACCCAGGAGTCGATTTATCAGTTCTACGGTCATATCGCCGAACGCACGAAATTGCCGATCATTCTTTACAATGTCCCCACCCGGACCGGTTTTAACCTGTTGCCGGAAACGGTTTTCCGGATCTTCCGATCCTATCGCAATGTCGTCGGGATCAAAGAAGCCAATGCGGATTTCGCACAGGTGACCAAATTACTGGCCGACCGACCGGAGGGCATGCTGGTTTATTCCGGCAATGATGACATCACTTTGCCATTCATGGCACTCGGAGCCGAGGGAGTCGTCTCGGTCGTGTCCAATATCATTCCGGCCGAAATGAAATTATTGACGACCCGGATGCTGGCCGGAGACTTGAGCGGCGCCCGCGAAATTCAGAACCGTTTTTTGGATCTGTTTAGCGCAATGTTCGTAGAAGTTAATCCGGTTCCGGTCAAATATGCGGCCTCCCGGCTGAATCTATGCCGGAATAATGTCCGCTTGCCGCTGATTCCGCTATCGGAGAAAAATACTCAATATTTGATGACGCTCATGCAGGCCAGGGGGATTTTATGAAATACGGAATTATCGGATACAGCGGCCGCATGGGTCGGGAAATCGACGCGCTCTTCCGGGAAAAAGGGCATGAGTTTGCGCTCGGGATTGACGATAAAAAGGCAGAGATTGTCTCAAATCCGGAAGTATTGATCGACTTTTCCCTGCCCTTCGCTCTGGAAAAGACTCTCGACCTGATCAGTAAATATAAGTGTCCGCTGATCAGCGGCGTGACCGGCTATACGGCGGAGCAAATGAATCTGATCCGGGCACTCGCTAACACTGTCCCGGTGGTTCAGTCCTTTAATTTCTCGCCAGGAATCCAGCTCATGTTGAAAATGACCCGGTTATTAAAAGAATCTTTGAAAGACTGGGACGTGGAAATTAGCGAAACCCATCACCGTTTTAAAAAAGATAAACCCAGCGGCACCGCCAAAATGCTGGCTGCGGCGGTTGGACGGGAAGTCCCCATCAGTTCCCTCCGCCTGGGAAATATTCCGGGCGACCACACAATTGCCTTTGGCGGGCTGGGGGAAATCCTCAGCATCTCGCATCGTGTACTCTCCCGCCGCACTTTTGCCGAAGGCGTCATATTGTCCGCCGATTTCGCCCTCAGGCGGGAGTCGGGGTACTTTACATTCACAGATGTCCTGTTTCAGGAATAAAAAAAGAGGCATAATATGGATTCATATGAAATAATCAACTATATCGCTACGGCACCCCGTAAAACCCCGGTCAAAGTCTACCTCAAAGGCCAGCTCGCTCAACTGGATTTTTCGAATTCCGATTATTTTGGCGATGAACATAGTGGAATATTGTTTTGCGAATGGTGCGATTTTATGGATATTTTGAAACGACAAGGAACTTCGATCACAAAATATATCGTCGAAAGCGATCGCCGGAACTCCGCCATTCCCCTGCTGGATCTGAAAAATATCAACGCCCGGATCGAACCCGGCGCAATGATCCGCGAAATGGTCGAGATCGGTGACAACTGCGTTATCATGATGGGTGCCGTCGTCAATATCGGCGCCGTCATTGGGAAAAACACTATGATCGATATGAATACGGTCATTGGAGGCCGGGCGATGATCGGGGCAAATTGCCATATCGGCGCCGGGGCCGTAGTGGCCGGAGTGATCGAACCGCCCAGCGCCGATCCAGTCATTATCGAAGACAATGTCCTGGTCGGAGCTAATGCCGTTATTCTCGAAGGTGTGCGAATCGGTTACGGGGCGGTGGTGGCCGCCGGATCGATTGTCACACAGGATGTTCCGCCGGAAACCGTGGTTGCCGGTGTTCCGGCCCGCATCGTCAAGAGCGTCGATGCCCGCACCAAAGACAAGACCAAACTGATC
>JAZDEI010000230.1:0-2703 GCA_043808945.1 Fidelibacterota bacterium
AGATCGATCAGCGGAACGTTTAGTTCTGCGGCCAATTCGCGCACTACCACCGGATAATCACCATGCTGGTCGATGAATTTACCCGTTTTGGAAAATTTACGGCGGTTGACCGGCGTGATCAGGATCGGATTGGCGCCTTTCGAATGGGTTTCCTGTACAAATTTTATCAGGTTGGCGCGATAGGCCCTATGCGCTTCGGCATAGCGGGTAGTGTCGGAAAACTTGGCGTCATTGTGACCGAACTGGATCAGGACATAATCGCCCGGTTGGAGATTTTTAAGCACATCGTTCCAAAGTCCCTGGTCGATGAAACTCTTGGTGCTGCGGCCGTTGCGGGCATAATTGATAATGGTTATATCCTGAGTAAAAAATAGCGGGAATAATTGTCCCCAACCACGCTCGGGATTGTCATCTAACAGCTTGTCAGCCATGGTCGAATCGCCGATCAGGTGAATCGTCAGTTTGTTGGTCGCGGAATAAATCAGCAGGCTTAGGCCGATGACACAGGTTAAAAGGAAAATTTTTTGCGGTATCCGGTTCATATATTTCGTTTACTTATGGCTTCCTGTTATTGCTTTTTGGCCGGCAATAATCACATGAAAGAAGTCGAAGTCGGCATAGCCGGCGGAGCTTTTACCGGTAGCGGTCGTTGCAAATAAACCGACCTGGGCGCCGACCCATTTACCTTTGACGGCCAGAAATTTATTACCGATTGGGATATATTTTTGGCCGCCCTGGCTGTAATAAAAATTACATACGGCGTCTCTGTCGACGATGACTTTCAGAAATAATTCCGGCTTGTTTATTTTGATTTTTTCCCGGAGGATTTCCGGGCTGCCCTGGTCGGCAGACCGGCAATCAGCCCGGATTAACCAGTACTCGTTGTTTTGTCTGACGGTTTTCAGCACGGCATAGTCGGCGCCAATGACAATCAATCCGGCCTGGTCGACCTCGGATTCGGGATGAAAGATGATTTTTGTTACAACTGTAAATTCCTCCGCCGGGAATTTCTGCGTCAGAATATTCGGCAGGTCGCCGAGGTTACTGCAAACCGGCGCCGGATTAATCGCGAACAAACGCAGATATCCGGGGTGAGTAGCAAGCGTAAACCACTCCGGCCTGTGATTCGCCCGCCACTGCCATTGAAGGCCGAGTTTGTCAACCGTGAAATCATCTGAAGTTTGAATTATCATATCCGACTTTGAATTGCTGACGTTCGGTTTGCGGCATGACGCAATCGGTTCGCCAATGCCGTTGCCGTCCAAATCCACTCCGATCTGCGGCCAGTCGTCCTTCCAAACTAACGGCTGAAGGTGTACAATCCGGCCATAAGCGTCCCGATCCTGGAAGTGAACGAACCAGGATTCGCCGTCCGCCATCTCGATCCAGGCGCCCTGGTGTGGGCCGTTGACGGCCGTGCCGCCTTGTTCGAGGACGATTTTGTCTTCATACCGGCCGTAGATATTCTTCGAGCGCAGAACAGTCTGCCAACCGTTCCTGACGCCGCCGGCCGGCGCGAAAATATAGTACCAACCGTTACGTTTATACATTTTAGGGCCTTCGATGGTCGGATGATTGGCGTTGTCGTCGAAGACCGTAACGCCTTCGTCCAGAATTTGGGTTCCATCGGGACTCATTTTATGCAATGTCAGAATGCCGTTGAATCCGACCCGGCTTTTCGCCCAGGCATGTATCAGATACGCCTGCCCGTCATCATCCCAAAAAGGACAGGGATCGATCCAGCCTTTGGCGGACTTAACCAACAAGGGCTTTTCCCAGGGACCGGCCTGATTTTTCGATTTTACCTGGAAAACGCCCAGATCCGGGTCGCCGTAATAAATCCAATATTCGCCGTTGTGATAACGTAAACTGGGCGCCCAGATTCCCCGGCCGGGTTGCGGTAATTCATAAGCCGTGTCCGGTAAATTTTCAACTGCATGTCCGATAATCTGCCAGTGAATCAAATCGGTCGAGTGCAATACCGGAATTCCGGGAGTATTGATGAAAGACGATGAAACCAGATAAAAATCGTTATCCACCCGAATCACATCCGGATCGGAGTAATCGGCGAAGATAATCGGATTGAAATACTGCGTTGCAGAATCCGGCCCGGGCTTTTGCGGCGAACCGCCCGGCAATTGCAGTGGAAAAACCATCAGAACGGTTAATGCTGTGGCAGCAACGCCGACCGCGAACACGGATTGGGTATTTTTAATGTTTAGTACATCGGGTAACATCTGAATTGTATGCTATAGATCTCCCTGATAATATTTAGAAGGCGATTCCCAGTGACAAACGATTTACACCACTGAACAGATCGAACTCGGAATAAGAATAATCGAAGTGCAGGTTATTTTTACCGACATCATAATTCAGGCCGATCCCGGCTGACCAGGATGCCAGATCCTGGTTGGTTTGATAGCCGCCCCGGATCGCGAAATGGTCGAGAAGTTGAAATTCCAAACCGTAATTCACGCGCTCGGAATAGTTGTTGGGATGCAGAAAATCGACCGCCAGGTTGAGTGAATTGTTTTGCGAAAAGGCCGGCGCGACGACATCCAGCAGGTCGATCGCCATCCCCATTGTGAACAGCAGCGGAAGCTGTTCTTCGAGTTCTTCTCTTTTAATGTTTGAAGAAAAATTGCGGATTGACATCCCGAAACGGAAACCGTGAAATCCGGTATTGTATTTTACACCGGCATC
>JAZDEI010000231.1:0-14601 GCA_043808945.1 Fidelibacterota bacterium
CAAATGCCATTCTGAACAAATGCGAATATAAAGATCGGCAACTGTCCATGATTCTCAAAGGAATCGTCTCGCAGAACAACGAAACGGTCATCATCAGTCCAACGAAACCGGCGGGGATTACATTAAACGGCCAACCACTGACTGATGGGTGGACGACTGCCAAAGTGAACGTCTGTTACCGGACGACAATTCGCGTCAGTAACGTTACACCAGTTATGGAATTGGTTGTAAGATTTTAAGACAGGAATCATGACACAAATACGGATAACGATCATTTTTCTGCTTCTCATTGGGTTAGGAGGTTTTTCCTGCCAGAAAAAGCAGACAGCCCAATCCGCCGCGGAGCAGGGCGTCGTTCATCTGATTTATTGGTGTGCTTCGAATCAGGATGAAGTCAACTTTGCTATCGAATTGGTTGAGAAATGGAACGCCAGCCATCCGAAAATTCAGGTAAAATTACAACCGATTCCAGCCAGCCAATCGTCGGAAGAGGCATTGCTGGCCGCTATTGCAGGCAAAACGACACCGGACATTTGTTCGAATATGTGGCCGGGTGCGATGGATGATTTCACTTCATCGGGAGGATTGGTGCGGCTCGACCAGTTTCCGGATTTCATGGATTACCTGACTGAGCGCATGCCGACGGATTTACTGGAATCGTTCCGCGCGCCGGACGGACATTATTATCAGATTCCGTGGAAAACCAATCCGATCATGATTATGTACAATAAGCGGATGTTCAGGAAAGCCGGCATCCTGCGGCCACCGCGGACCTACAGCGAATATCTGGCGGCGGCGGAAAAGATTACAAAAGACCTGAATGGCGACGGACGGGCGGATCAATGGATGGGCTATCGCGATATTCGTCCGATCTGGTGGCAGCGGTTTTTCGATTATTATGCATTTTACATAGCGGCATCGGGTGGCAAGACGTTGTTCGACAGCACCGGAATCTCATTTGAGAATTCTGCATCGGAGGAGGTGTTTCGGTTTTTCAGAGAAATTTATAACCATTCTTATTATCCACTGACGACATTTCAGGGCGATAATTTCCTGGCAGAAAAATTTGCGACGCTCCCCACCGGTCCGTGGAATATTACGCACGTTGAAAAGTTTAAAAAACCCGGATTCGAGTACGATATTTTTCCGGTACCGGTGCCGGATGATTATCACGGTCCGGTTTATACCTATGGCGATCATAAGAACATCTCCATTTTCAGCACGACGAAGCACCCGGCGGCCGCCTGGGAATTTGCTAAGTTTTTGATCTCAGCCAATGCCGATCTGCGGCTATTAGAAGTATGCAGCCAAATTCCTTTGCGCAAAAACCTGACAACCAATCCGCTTTATCAGAAATATTTTCATGAGAATCCGATGATGACGAAATTCGCCGAACAAGCTATTTACACCCGCGGCGTGGACGGTTCGTCGGTCTTGAAAGAGATTTTTGACGCCATTTCTCAGGAGTACGAAGCCTGCGCGATTTACGGCAAACGCACACCGGAAGCGGCGATTGCCAGTGCTGCCAAACGCGCGCAGGTGATTATCGAGTGGAGCCGTTCGCATTGAAAGCCATGACCTCGAAACCGAAATTCGGCGACCGGGCCGGGTATCTGATGAGCCTGCCGTACGTTTTTTATTTTTGCCTGTTCATCGGGTTTCCGCTGGTCTTTTCATTTATCCTGATTTTTCACAAATGGAATATCGTAACGCCGATGCAGTGGATTGGTCTGCGGAATTTCTATCGGCTATTTCATGACGTGCAGTTTTTCATTTCGATCCGGAACACGCTCGTCTTTCTGTCGATTCACATACCTTTGCAAATCGTGGTCGCGCTTCTGCTGGCGGTTTTGCTAAACCAGAAAATCAAATTGAAGGGCTTTTTCCGGGCACTCTATTTTTTACCGGTGATCGTATCCGGAGTGGTTATCACGATTTTGTGGCAACAACTTTTCGCCTACGAAACCGGACTCCTGAATCTGCTGTTAACCAGGATCGGCCTTTTGAAAATTCCATGGCTCATCGACTCAGGATGGGCGATGCCGTCGATCGCCATTATGGCGACCTGGAAAAACATCGGCCTTTACATTGTGCTATTTCTGGTCGGCTTGCAGGGAATTCCGCGTTACCTTTACGAAGCCGCGGAAATCGACGGTGCGCGACCGATTCAGCAATTTTTCCACATTACTCTGCCAGCGCTGAACAGCACGATGGTGCTGGTGGTGATTCTATCGACGATTGGCGGTTTTTCGCTTTTTATCGAACCGTTTGTGATGACGGGCGGCGGGCCGATGAACAGTACGCTGTCGGCAATGCTTTATATTTATAATCAGGCGTTTTATTTCGGGCATATGGGTTATGCGGCGACGCTCGGAATTTTCTTCGCATTTCTGATCCTGATTGTTGTCCTGATCCAGAAAAAATTCGTTGAGAGAAAAGATTAATGAAAAAAAGCGCAATCTACATTTTACTTATTATCGGCGGATTGGTCTTCGCTTATCCGTTTTTATGGATGCTCTCCGCGACATTCAAACCGGAAGTCGAAATTGGATCGATCGGCCTCTGGTCGTCAAACTTTTCCATGCGCAGCTATATCGCCGTGTTCCAGAAAATTCCAATCGGCAAGGCCCTGCTAAACAGTCTGCTCGTCTCAGGTTGCGTTACGTTTTCAGTGATCCTGTTTGGTTCGATCGTCGGCTATGCGCTGTCGCGTCTGCGTTTTTTCGGCCGGGATTTTCTGCTCGGATTGATTTTATTTACAATGGTGATTCCATTTCAGATCACTTTGATCCCGATGTACATTTTAATGGTCAAATTCGGCTGGGTTGACAGCTATCTGGCTTTGATCGTACCGGGAATGATCAGTGCATTCGGCATTTTATTATTCAGGCAATTTTTCATGGACATTCCGCAGGATTTGATCGATGCGGCAAAAATCGATGGCTGTAACGACCTCAGCATTTTATTTCGTATCATATATCCGCTATCGAAACCGGTTATCATTACAGTCGGAATCGTGTCATTTATGAGTAGTTGGAACGATGTTCTCTGGCCGTTGATTGTCATCCGCCTGCAAAAATTAATGACCCTGCCGCAAATGGTGACGATCTTTGCAGTTGGTGGTCAGGCGGACGCACAGCTGGGTGCACAACTCGCCGCCGCGACACTGCTGGCGGTGCCGATCATTCTGGTTTACGCTTTCTTCCAGCGTTATTTTATCGAAAGCATGGCGACTACGGGGTTAAAGAATTGATCGAAAAAAACATGCGAGCCGCTGTTTACGACGGTAAAGAATTAAATCTGACTGAAAAATCATTACGACCGATCCGGCCGGATGAAGTTTTGCTGAAAATCGCGGTCTGTGGGGTCTGCGGGACCGATGTCCGAATCGTAGACGGACAATCGCATGCCACACCGCCGGTTGTGCTCGGACATGAATATTGCGGCCATGTCGTCGAAAAGGGCGATAAAGTTACCGACTTGGCGGTTGGCGATTTCGTGGCAATCGATCCGAATATTTTCTGCGGACAATGCCAGTTTTGCCGGCAGGGCAAGGTCAATTTATGCGAAAACCTGCGTGCGTTGGGAGTTGACATCGACGGCGGATTCGCCGAATATTGCCTTGCACCGGCCGGACAGTGTTTCCGTTTACCGGAAGCGATGAATCCAATTCAGGCGGCGTTACTGGAGCCGCTTTCCTGCGCACTTTATGGTTTTCAAAAAGCTGCCATCCAGCCCGGCGAAAATGTGGTAATTGTCGGCGGCGGGATGATCGGCATTCTCATGTTAAAACTGGCGCGTCTGACGCCGGCCTGTCAGATTATCGTGATCGAACCGGACGTCAAACGTCGGGATCTTTGCCTGAAAATGGGCGCTGACCTGGCTTTTGCGCCAGACAGACTCGGCGAGATAAATATTCGTAAAATTACTCAGGGCGGTGCGTCGGCGGTCATTGAATGCGCCGGAACCATTCCGGCGGTCGAACAAGCTTACCGCATGGTGAAAAACGGCGGACGCTTGGTCATTTTTGGCGTCAGTCCGGCCAAACAAAAATTGCCGATTTCTCCTTATGACATTTACCGGCGCGACATCAGCATCACCGGTTCTTTTCTCAATCCGTTTACATTTAAAATCGCGGTCGATCTGGTTGCGGCCGGGCGGATCGACTTTGAAGGTCTCGACGTCCGGTCATTCGGTTTGAGCGAGATTCAGGCCGCCTTTGAAAATCAAAGACGGCATAAAAGTCTGAAAACGGTGATCGACCTGCGATGAAACGATTTGACGTTATTTGTCTCGGTGAAGTGCTGGTTGATCTGATTTCTCAGGAGCCCGGTAAACGTCTCGCCGATGTTGCGCTTTTCAGGAAATTCGCCGGTGGTGCGCCGGCTAACGTCGCCATCGGACTGGCAAAATTGGGATGCACAGTTGCATTCGCCGGGAAAATCGGCAACGATTCCTTCGGCAGTTTCCTGAAAAATTACCTGGAGCGCAACGGCGTCGACATTGGTGCGCTGATCCCGGATCCGGAGCATCGCACGCGGCTGGCGTTTGTCGAGATCGCGGAAAACGGTGAGCGTGACTTTGAATTCAGCGAGAAAATACCAGCCGATTCCGCTCTGTCGGCGGAAGATTTTTCGATGGAAACCTTGAACAGTGCGCGCATTGTTCATTTAGGTTCCCTGCCGCTGACTGCGGTAACCGGTCGCCGGGTTTTCAGACAACTGATAAACCGACTCGACAGCGAACGGTCTCTGACGTCGTTCGATCCCAATTATCGGCCGTCGTTATGGCAATCACCGGGTGCGGCAAAAAAGATATTGAGATCATTCGCAAAACAATGCCGGATTCTGAAGATGAATCTGGAGGAGGCTGCGTTTTTAAGTGACAGTCAAAAGACAGTCACAATGCTAAAGGATTTATTCTTCCCGAAGACCCATCTTTTAGCGATTACTTTAGGCGCCCAGGGATGTATCCTCAAGAACCGGCGCGGTGTGGTGGAAGTGCCCGGTTTCCGGGTAGACGTTGCCGACTCGACCGGGTGCGGCGATGCATTTTTAAGCGGATTGCTCGCGTGCCTGATCCGGGCGAAGAAAGCGCCGGAAGATTTAAATGCTGATGAATTATTCGCTTTCGGCCAAATGTCCAACGCCGTTGCGGCATTGACCGCAACCCGATTCGGCGCAACCGATGCTTTACCGACGAACAATGAACTGGATATTTTTATAAATCGATGTAATTTAGAAAAAGAGGTAATAAGTAAATGATGAAATTGACCCGTATTTCACAGGAACCGGTTTTTAAACCTGAACCTAAGCATACATGGGAACGCGCTGCGGTGTTCAACGCCGGAGCGGTCTATGATAACGGTCTGTACCACATGATCTATCGGGCAACCGATATCGGTGGACACGAAAGTTTTGGCGAATATATTAACAACTTCGGTTATGCTACCAGTAAAGATTTGCTGTCCTGGAATCGTCTGGCTGAACCGGTTTTGAAGAACGATGTCCCACAGGAATTGCGCGGCCCGGAAGATCCGCGCATTGTCAAGATCGGCAATACGTTTTATATGACTTATATCGGCTTCGCCAACCGTTTTCCGGGCGATTACCGGATTTGCCTGGCAACCAGCGAAGATTTGGTACACTGGGAGCGCCATGGCGTTTTACTTGACGAGGAAAATAAAAATTCAGCGTTGTTTCCCGAAAAGATCAATGGAGAATACCTGCTCCTGCACCGTCGTCATCCCGATATCTGGATAAGCTCATCAAAGGATTTGAAGACATTTTATAATCACACAAAAATCATGAACGTACTCAAAGACGACTGGCAATCAACACGGATTGGCATCGCCGGCCCGCCGGTAAAGCATCCGCAGGGCTGGCTCTTGTTCTATCATGCGGTAGATAAGATCAACGCTTACCGCCTGGGCGTAGCATTGTTGGATTACGAGAATCCGCGCCGTGTTCTGGCCCGGCAGGCCCGGCCTGTGATCGAACCTGAATTGTCATGGGAGATCAACGGTTTTGTCCCGAACGTGATTTTCAGCTGCGCAACGGTCGACGCTGGCGATAAATATGTGGTAATATACGCCGGGGCCGACACCGTGATTGGCGCGGCCACCATTAAAAAAAGCGATGTGGTTTTCGATAAAAAGGACTGGCTGGTTTAAGTGAAACGCGCCGCCCTTCTGTTTCTGACTGTTCTTCTGTTTATTACAGGTTGTACGAAAGACCGGAAAAACAGGTCGCCCGTTAATCTGGATCATGCGCTCGGTCTGATCGATTCCGTCGCCCTGAACGGCGATCGGATTTATTACCTGGCAATTTATGCCGATTATCCTGATTATAAACCGATCGCGGCCAAAGGCGAAGGGATCGCTTGCGTGGACGATGCCGGGCGATTTATGGAAGTGCTCGAAAGCGAGACCCTGATTTACGGAAACCGGTCATTATTACCGACGGCGAAGGGGCTGACAAAATTCCTGCTTTATATGAGCCGTGAAGATGGTCTCTGGTACAATTTTATCGATGAAAACGGCCGGATCAACACAACTCACGTCAACAGCCAGGCCGATTTCGGCTGGTGGGCGATCCGTGGAATTCGCGGATTGGCGGCGGCATATTTGATTCTGAAAGAATTTCCGGAAGAATCTGAATTGCTCGGGCAGGTCGGCCGGCGCCTGAGGAATTCACTTAGGCAGATGGAGCCGTTCCTGGCAAAATATCCGCAGAAAGTCGAGGGCGCGTTTGGTTCGGTTCCGGCCTGGTTGAACAAATCTGCGCCGGATATGAACAGCGAACTTTTACTGGCGCTGTGCAAATTACAGCGTACCGGCGATTTCGATTTAAGAAAAGAGATTCAACAAATCGCCGAGGGACTGGTCGGTTTTCAATTCCGGCGGGACGGCCATCCGTTGAACGGGATGTATTTTTGCTGGCTGAATACCTGGCACGACTGGGGCAGTAATCAACCGACGGCTCTTCTGGAAGCTTTTAAAATTACCGGTGACTTGACATTTTTTAAGAGCGTCCAGGTCTGGGCGGACAATTTTGTACCGTTTCTCGTCGAACACAACCTGCCGCGCGAGATTACTTTAAATGCCGACGGCAGTTACCGGCTTGTGGCGTTGCCGCAAATCGCTTATGGAATTAATGCGCTTTACAGCGGTGTTCAAACATTGGTTGATTTAAGCAGCTCAAAGCACTACCGGCAAGATGCCGACCGGATTTTTGCCTGGTTCAATAGCGGTAATCCCGCCCGATCGCAAATGTATTTACCAGAAACCGGAGTTACTTATGACGGTATCGACGAAGACGGAAAAGTGAATCGCAATTCCGGGGCTGAATCGACAATCGAAGGTTTATTGGCTCAACTTAAACATTTCGGGCGGAAATAATCTTAAAGAGGTTTGTAAATGGCACGAATCGAACTTAAACATTTATCAAAAGAATTCGAGAAGGGCGCAGGTATCATCGATGATCTGAACCTGACGGTGCGCGATGGTGAATTCTTGGTACTGGTCGGTCCGTCCGGGTGCGGCAAATCGACCACTCTGCGCATGATCGCCGGGCTGGAAACCGCCACGGCCGGCGATATATATATCGGCGACGAGCGCGTGAACGATGTGCCGCCCAAGAATCGGGACATCGCCATGGTGTTCCAGAATTATGCGCTTTATCCGCACATGACGGTTTTTGAAAATCTCGGATTCGGCCTCAAACTACGCAAATTTCCGAAAGCCGAGATTAAACAGCGGGTCGCTGAGACGGCGGCGATTCTGGGAATCGAGAGCCTTATGAACCGCAAACCGCGCCAATTGTCCGGCGGTCAGCGTCAGCGCGTCGCCCTCGGGCGCGCAATTGTTCGAAAGCCCAAAGTTTTCCTGTTCGACGAACCGCTGTCGAATCTGGACGCTAAACTGCGCCTTCAAATGCGCACGGAGATCAAGAAACTGCATCGGCAATTAAAAACGACGATGGTCTATGTGACGCACGATCAGGTGGAAGCCATGACGATGGGCGACCGAATCGCCGTAATGAAGGCGGGCATTCTGCACCAGGTCGATTCTCCATTGAATGTCTATAAATCTCCGGTCGATCTCTTTGTAGCCAGTTTTATCGGAAGTCCGACGATGAATTTCATCCCGACGACTATCCGGGCGGAAGAGCGATTGTATGCGGATGAAGGAAATGTCCGGATAGCGCTATCGGCCGAACACTCCGAGAAGCTTCAGTCGTTTATTGATAAGCCGCTGATAGTTGGAATTCGTCCGGAGGATATTTCTGTTCAACCCGTCTGGCCTGAATCTTCCGGGATCAAAGTCATGATGGAAATCTTCGAACCGATGGGCAATGAAACCTATCTTTATCTGACGACCGGGAAAACCAACATCGTCGCCCGGAGCAATAATTTTTCGCCGGCGCATGCACCGGATAATTATTTATCCGTCTTTCTGAATGTGCAAAACGCCCTCTATTTCGATCCGCAGACCGAAAAAGTGATCTGATAAAAGATCGGTAATTCCAATATAGCGTTTCAACTGGTTCAATGACGAGGCGGAAACCGGATGTCGAATTCCTGCTTGCGTTTTAGTTTTAACATTTTATATTATGTCAGGATATATAGGTTATGCATATATAAAAATCATCTGCGCTGTTTGAAATATTATTAAAAGGAGACACAACGATGACCTACACGTACCATGACCTGAAGACCAAAACCGTCGCCCAGTTGCGGGAAATCGCCGCCGGTTTACAGAGCGAAGCCGTTAAAGGCTATACGCAGTTGAATAAAGATCATCTCCTGACGGCGCTCTGTAATGCTCTGAAAATCGATCCGCACGAGCACCATCAGGCTGTCTTGCAGAATAAAAGTAAAATCAAGATCCAAATCCGCGACCTGAAGAAAATCAGGGATGATGCAATTGCTTCCGGCGATCACAGCAAATTGGTACATGTCCGGCAACAAATCCGGTCGCTGAAAAATCGCCTGCGCCACTCGATGATCTGAGACAATCACTCGTAAAAAACACTTTGCCGGGTGAACAGATTGGCTGGAAAATGGTCTGCGGATTGATGCAGATCAGGTTGAATAACGAATGCCTTTGAAATCGTAAGAGCAGGTGCAGGCTTTTCACCTGTCCTACGGAATACTTCTCATTCAGTAAACAATTACCTGATTAAGGAACCTGGTAAACCGGAGAACCGAAAATGCAACCCTCACGTACTTTATTAAAACTACAAACGATCGCGCTGATTGTCTGGATTATGGGCCGAAGCCTGCTAATTGCCGGACCGATCGGACTGTCTCCTGCGGGGGACCAAACTGCGGCCGATTTATCTCTTTCCACGACGGTGGCGTTCATTATCGATCACAATCGGATGATCGTGGAAGTCGAATTCGCCCGCCCGGACGGAACAATCCGAAAGGCGCGCGCCTGGGTGGATACCGGCAGTCAATTCCTTACTCTGTCTGAGCCGCTCGCACGCGATCTTGGATTCGATGTGTCGGGATTAAAAGAAGGAAAACAATCCGTGGAATTGAACGCGTCAGCTCCGCCAATGCGATTGGGGAAACTGCCGCTCCGGGTGGACGATGGAGTCAGATTGAATGCCCGCTCCGGGGCTTTGGTATGGCCGGGCATTCCAGCCGAGGCGACTATTCCTGCAAGCAGTCTCCGACACTACGATGTCGTCTTCGATTATCCGGCGCGACTCCTCACCATTGCCCGTTCCGGAGTCCTTAAACCCAGGGGCGCAGGGATCAAATGTCTTGTCAATTCCGAAACCGGTTTGTTTATGATAGCTGCTGTCGTTGACGGCGATACTGTGCAGTTTGGCGTGGATAACGGATCGGCCGGTACCTGGATTTCCAATACGCTCACCACACGGTGGAGTGAGCGGCATCCGGACTGGCCGCGTAAGACCGGGGCGGTCGGAAGTACTAACTTTTTCGGATTGCCGTTTGAAACCGGCGGAATCCTGATGCAGTTGCCGGAAATCCGCATAGCCGAACTGACCGTCAGGAATAGCGCCGTTCTGGGGTTAGATCAGAGCCTGTTCGACTGGTATTCGCAGAAGTCGGCGGGTAAAGTTCTCGGTTTCATCGGTGCGAACGTACTGAAGAACTTCCGCCTCGAGATCGATTTTCCGAACCGGATGACCTATTGGGAAAAGGGACCGGTAACTGAACCTAACGACCTCGACATCATCGGGCTGACCCTTCGCCCCGAAGCAGACGGCAATTTCACCGTCGCGGGCGTAGTGAAAACGGGCGGCCAACCCACCGTCGAAGGCATCCAGCCCGGCGACAAACTGATCCGGATTGGCGAAATGGACATTAAGAACGCAACAATGGATGCGGTGGTAAATGCTCTGCGTGGCGAGCCGGGAGCGACACGCAATATTATTGTCGAGCGCGATGGAAAGCGGCTCACGGTAAAGGCGAAGGTTCAGCGGTTGCCATAGGCTCGGCGAATGAAGGTATTTTGCCGCGGATTTACACTGATAAATAATTACCGGGGATCAATATCTGATAGAACCGTTTGAGCGGTTATTCATTCTTACACCGGGCTCAGTGGAAATGATAAAAATATCCGCCCGTCCGACAGGAAGGGGGTAAATCAGCGGTAAAAAATAATTGCTTATTGGATTGCGAATCCTTAATATCACGGCCTCTATGGAGCAGATCGGTTATAAACTGTTTAATTCCGGACAAAGATTAGCAGAATTTTCTATGCACGTCCGGTTGGTAAAGTCATTTCTTTAAGGATTATTAAAATGCAGGAACATCATCGCCAATCGATAAATAATATAGTCGATTACTTCCGGGATGATAATTCGGTGGAAGCCTTACTTCTCGGCGGCTCCATCGCGCATGGATTTGAGAAGGAATCTTCGGATATCGATATCATGATCTTGGTTACAGATCTATATCATAACGAACTCTCCCGGCAAAACAAGCTAACCTTCCTGAACACGGAATTATGCACTTATCCCGGCGGTTATGTCGATGGTAAATTCATCCCGCTAAACTTTCTCCGGGAAGTTGCCGAGAAAGGCAGCGAACCGGCCCGCTTTGCCTTCCAGGGCGCCCGGATATTGTTTTCGCGTAACAAATCATACGACGATATTGTTAAGTCAATTGTACAATATCCTCAAAACGGAAAAGCGGAACGCCTCCGGCGTTTTTCCGCCCAACTCGAAGCCTGGTACTGGTACGTAAATGAGTCCGTAAAACATAACAATCAATATTTGTTGTGGCTTTCGATCAGCAAATTAATCCTGTTCGGTGGCCGGTTGATATTGACCCACAACGAATTATTGTATCCCTTTCATAAATGGTTTCTAAAGGTGCTTGAAAGTGCTGCCGACAAACCTCCTGACATGATGGAAAGTATCGGGCGTCTTTACAAAGATGCTTCGACCGACAATGCCCGTCAATTCTATGAGATGATCAGAGATTTTCGAGACTGGGGATTGGCAAAGGGTGAATGGACGACGTACTTTGTGCAGGATTGTGAATGGAACTGGCGGGACGGAAAACCTCCTGTCGATGATCTGTAATATTATCCTATTTTTAGCGCAAAAAGGACGAAAAACACCTGCGGCGGCTAAAAATTGACTCATTTTTCCTCATTACGCCCGTCTGACCTTTGAGGGGGTCTGTACAATAAACTGTGTCAATATGAGAAAAAGAGCCAGAATGAATAAACTTCAATTTTGCGAACCATACAGCCAAAAATATTGATTGCTTAATGAATTTCAAGGCATTAATATCATGCCGCTTATGGCACATCACGGTTACAGGTTGATTGCTTCTGAAGAGAAGAATTCACTGTTAATCTCCGGGAAAAGTAAAAATGACAGGAAATATATAAGGATATCGTTAAAATATGCATGGAAATAGACATATATTGGACGATATTGAAAATGAATATAGGGGATTACCATGAAACATACTGGTGAGTTATTTTTCAAGATTGCCCTTTTAGTGATGACCTGGTATATTTGGCTGTGGGTGCTCAATCAACCACTTTCAAATATAATGAATATGTCCATCATTGTGGGATGTGAATTGTTGGTATTTCCAATCGTTTGGTTCGCGAGAATGATTCTCGACAGACAACCGACAACAAACCGAGCCGCCTGGATAACCACGTTTGTCCATTATGCCGTGGGGATTCTATTTGGCTCAGCCATCATCAGAGCGATCAGCACCCATCGGGATTGGTCTGACCGGATGCTTACAATACCGGTTGAAATCGGCTTGTTGTTAGTCATTATCACGGGGGTAGCCGTGCTCCTGACGGTGGTAAACCTTGCCCTGAAAGGACTTGGTGCGCCCTTTGCGATTGCACTCAGCAAAAAATTGGCGGTTGATTGGTTATATGCCTGGACGCGTAATCCCATGGTACTGGCATTTCTGGCTTTTCTCCTGTCATTGGGGATCTGGTTTCAGTCAATGCTGTTTGTGCTCTGGGTACTCGTCCTGTTTACACCGGCATTGCTTGTCTTCGTGAAAGTGTACGAAGAACGTGAACTGGAGTTACGCTTTGGGGCATCCTATCTGGAGTACAAATCCCGAACGCCTATGTTGTTTCCCGGAAAACCAAGGAGTTGAACGATGCATCGCCCAACAAGCACGTCCGGACGACCGCTTCACTTACAGCATTTACCTCTATTAAACGCTCGTTAGGATAAATTTTTTTTCTTGTCATATTTAAAGCGCAAAAAGTACGAAAAACTCCTGCAGCTGCTTAAAAATTGACTGGTTTTTCATCATTACGCAGATAGAAAAAATAGGCGCTTTAATTCTTATTAACCAAATAAAATCAGCGTGAAAGGGAGAGCACTTCTGCCTCACATACCTTTTTGCGAGTGCTGATTTTCTATCTTTTTACTGCATTCGGAAAATACTCCAATCGTCTTTTTTATAAGAGGCCACTAATAATAAGAGATAAAAATATCATCTGTATTTATCAATGTTTATCCGCGGCAGAAAATACTTGCTTACTGGATTCCGAATCTTTAATATCCGGCCGGAAAAATTAAAAGGAATTAAGAATTGATTAAGAATATATGTAACATTACAATAGTGATGAGTCTCTGGATAGCCTGTCAATCTCAAGCCCAACCACCGTCCGCAACAGCTCTATCGATTACACCGGTCATACCGGTTGAAAAGGAAATCTGCACCCGGTTCTATGCTCCGTTTGCAGACAGTGACCGGCAGCAATATGCCGTAATTAAAAACCGAATTATCAGCCGGTATGGCGATTACCGCAGCAGTGCCATAAAAGGTCATAGACATGCCGGGATCGACCTGCGGGGCGAATGCGGCGAGCCGGTCTATGCCATCGGGATTGGCACGGTTGTGGATATTTTCAGGGGTTTTCCCAACCGCACCGTGGTCGTCAAACACTATTTGTCTGCCGGCGATTCGGTTTATTCCGAATACACGCATATCGAGGATGTGCGGGTAAAGTCAGGCGAACGCGTCGATCAGAATACCTGTCTCGGGCGAATCTTCAATGCCGAAGAATTGCAGCGCTCGAATTTCAACACCTTCAGTCACCTGCACCTGGAATTCCGTAAAAGCCTCGCTGACAGCGGCAAGGCCAGCTGGCAAAGCCTGACCATGGCGGAACTGAATAAATATTGTCTCGATCCGACCGTGTTGCTGCCGAAGTATTTGAAGTAAAGGATCTGTACAAACAACTGTGTCAAAGTAGGATTTTACGGATTTTTAAAAGAGGCCGCCCATCAAAAAATCTTTCCCCTCGTCTTCGACGCTCCTGCGTTGAGACGCTGTTCTTACCTGTATCTGATTTGTTATCAGGGTACGCAGTGTCAACGCGGGAGCGTTGACACAAGTGAAGTATTGGGTGCCAGATGTGAGAACCGGACACAACGCTCAGAAATAAAAAGAAAAATTATCCTTGTTATCTGTGTGAATCTGTGGTTGAAATATCGGTAATAATCCGCGTAAATCTGCGGCAAAAATAAACTACTTCTCCCCGTGGAATTTCTCGGGATACTCCCGACCGGGCAGCGGTTGCCAGGCATAGGGCGCATCCCAGCTCTTGTCGAAGATCTTACGGAGAGTTTGGGTGACGGTGCGACTTGTGATGCTCAGTCCCAGGTTGCGGGAGTCGTAGAAGTAATTGCGCGACCAGTTGCTGGTGCCGATCCAGCTGAGGGAGTCGTCCACGACCATATACTTACAATGTTCGACGCGGGCGAAGGAAACATAGCCGCCGCTGTATTCCGGGATGGTGCCGAGTCTGACGTTGATATTGGGCAGGATGTCGAGACTTTGCAGATAAGGCAGTTCGTCAGCGCGCGTATTCCAATCGGAGAACAGCAGGTTGACGGTGACGCCGCGGGACGCGGCGGTGCGCAGGGCGTTGTCAAGTTTCGCGTAGTATTTGGTCTTGCGGTCTGAGGGCGAATAGGAAAGCAGCTGGATACAGATTTCCCTTTGGGCGCCGTGGATCAGTTCCAGGATAATTTTTTCATCGCCGGCCATGCCGTCCGGGAGATTTTTCGCCGGACTGCCGGAAGCGCTGAATTTGATGGTGTCGCCGGGAGCGATTGC
>JAZDEI010000232.1:0-2609 GCA_043808945.1 Fidelibacterota bacterium
TCAATTGCCAGAAGAAAGGCGCGGAATGGTTCATAACCGCACCAATCATTACAGCCGGTGACGGCCAGGCAATCGAATCCGACCTGAGCTCGATCCTGAGCGCGGCCATCGACCGGAAAATCGCCGATTCCACTTCCGATCCCGGACTTTACGGACTGGCCGCACCGCGCGGACAGGTGCGCGTCGATTATTCGGACGGAGGCCGGACAACTTTGTTGATCGGTGATGAAAATCCGGCCGGCGACATGATATTTGTGAAGGTTCAGGAAGAAGAAGGTATCTATACTACGCAGAAGTCGCTCTGGAGCAATGTCAATAAAAAACTCTACGACCTGCGTGATAAAAAGATCATGCACTTCGACGTGGACGAAGTCCGAAAAATCAGCATCGATTCCCGCAAAAAAGGCAAAGTCACGCTCGAGAAAGTCGGTGGCGCCTGGAAAATCGTTGCCCCGGTTGAACTGGAAGCCAATGAAAACGAAGTCAAATCCGTGCTGAATCGGCTGGCGACCGGCCGGGCGAAGAATTTTATCAATGAACAACCATCCGATCTGAAAAAGTACGGACTGACCAAACCGGATATTGCCATTAATCTGGAGATCGGCCAGAGCTTGGCGCGCACCGGTTTTGTAATCGGCGATACCGCCCGCAATGACGGCGGCGGTTTTTATGCCAGGGAAGAGACCCGCCTGCCGGTGTTCACGATCGAGAATTGGGCGGTGGACGGCCTGCGAAAAGGCGCCTTCGATCTGCAGAATAAAAAACTGACCGGTTTCGACGGTCAGTATGCCGATCGGATCGTCTGGCGCATTGCCAACCAGGAATATGCCGCGATCCGGGTCGATTCGTTAAACTGGATGGTCGTCGCTCCGGAAACCCTGCAAGTGGATGCCACTCTGATGAGCCGCTGGCTTAAGTCGCTCGGCGATGTCAGTGCCGATGAACTGGAATCCTACCAGCCTAAACCGCTGGCGAATTACGGTCTGGCGATGCCGTACCTGCGTCTGTCGGTGTTCAACCGGAACAATGAACTCGGTACGATTTTAGTCGGCAAGGAAGTCGGTGATAAATATTATGCCAAGACCACCAAATATCCGGTCGTTTACCGCATCAAGAAAAACACCTTCGATCGGCTATATAAACTGCCGGAAGATTTGGTGAAGAAAGCGCCCGCTGCCATTCCTAAGTAACCCGCGAATAGCAAATCATTTTCCCCGGCCGTGATCGCCATATCGCGGCCGGTTTTATTTAGCAGTCCGGAGGAAATTGTTCCTGATTGACATACTTTATTGCGCAGGTGCTTTTGAAGGCACGCATTTCAAATACTTTGTATACCCCGTAAGGTCTGAGACCCGGACGGAATGGTTATCAGGCGCTCTTTACATTTGCCACAGATGACCGAACAGACATTTTAGCCTTCCGGTTGCAGGCATTATTAAAGCTGTCGCACGTATTTATAACGCCGTCGCAAACATTTATAGTGTCGTCGCATTCATTGAGGGTCTTGTCGCGCCCATTTAATGCTTTGTCGCATCTGTTCGAGGCATTGTCGCAAGCATTTGCAACGTGGTTGCAGGCATTTAAGGTGTTTGTGCAAACATTACGGGCATAGTCGCAGGCATATCGGATGCGGTTGCATTCATTTAATCGAATTTTACCGGGTAGTTAATCGCCGGCAACAATATTTGTTTGAAGAAAATTTATTTTCGGGGCATTTTCGCGGGCTTGCGAAGCGTCCGAACCGGCTTAACAACCTGCGGCGCGGGCAATTCATGTGCCCCTACGCAACAATGAATATGTTCGATATATTTAAGGGACGTAGTTATGTTCTTATTTTATCAGAGATCTTTTATTTTAGCCAGGTTGAGGGGCGAAGCCCCGCCTTTATACTTAGTAAGGGGCAAAGCCCCGGCTGACAGAGGCAATCAGAGTAAGGGCTGAAAGCCCGATTAACAATTAGTCCCAGATATAACGTTCATCATACGTCATTCTATATTTTTTAAGAAAGGCGCGATATTCGTATTGGAATGTTCGTTCGCTATGATGATCCTCCTGGTTGTCGATATATGCCAACAACCTATCCAGATCTTTCTGCCCTACGGAAAAAACGCCGTATCCGCGTTGCCATGCAAAGGAATGCAGTTTTGGTGACTGGGTTTTCAACCATTTCGACGATGATGTCTTGATTTCTTCAACCAATGCGGCTACCGTAATGGTTCTGGAAAAGCGAATCGCAAGGTGCACATGATCGGCAACACCTCCAACACGGTAACATTCGCAGCCGGTATTGCGAACAACTGTAGAAAGATAGGCATGCAGGGCGGAACGAATGGGTTCATCCAGCCAGGGATAGCGATTCTTCGTGCTGAAAACAAGATGCAGTATAATGTGGCTGAGTGATTGAGGCATGGGTTAGAACGAGCTTTCAGCCCTTTGGAGTTTTTGAGTATTTTTCTGAGGCGTTGCCTCAGATTGGAATGGATGCGCGCCTATGGCGCTGGTAATGCCATAAATGGAATCGCCGGAATTAGCGGGATCAGATTGGGCGAAAAAGTGTTTCATGCCTGTTTACCGAGCAAATGTAACAGGAATACAGATATTTGTCAATA
>JAZDEI010000233.1:0-6575 GCA_043808945.1 Fidelibacterota bacterium
AAGGACATCGTCTTTTACCTTTGGATAAGTAGATCATATTGAAAACAATTGGCTACTTTTTGATTAAAACCAGGAATTAGTTAGCGTCAACATCCCAATACGCTCCGTTGCGGGGCGGTTTGCGGATCGCATTCTATTTCGCAAAATCTGGCTACATCGCTCTGCGTTGTAGCCTAAATAATGTCGCAACGCAGAGCATTGCGACAAGAATTTTTCATTCTATTTCACACAACGGATGAAAACAAAGATTCGTTAGCGCCAACACCCCGTTACGCTCCGCAACGGGGCAAGCGGGTCGGATTCTATTTCTCCCAGGAAACGGTATAAATCCAATCATCCGGCAGAGATAATTCCGGATTTAGCATTTTCCAACAGCCCGGCAGGTTCATTTCCCGGGCAGTCAGTTCGAAGTGGCTAAGCGCAATGCCCATGTCAACTTTTTGCAGGTCAGCCTTGAATGCCGAACCGTATCCCGGGGTGCGCCTGAGAAAAAAGTGGAATCCTTCGCCAGTTTTCAGGATGCGCCAGGGCTGTTTATTCGAAGCAGACGGTGCCAGGTGTACCATTTCCAGCACTTCGACGAATTCGCCGGCGGCTTGCGTCGTCAGCGGTTGTGCGAATGTCTGGTTGAAAAATATCTCCGACCAGGGTTTGCGCACTTTGGAATTGATTGCCAGCCGGATAACCTGATCGCGGAGCGTGCGGCGGGTAGCGGTATAGCCGATCGGCGTGACAGCCGGAATGATTTCGTTTTCCGCTAAATCGATTGCCCGTGCGAAAGCGCTTTTATTAAACGATCCGCCCAACCAGCAGGTACCCAGCCCCCAATCCGTCACTTGCAGGATAATTCGTTCCAGCAGGTAACCGTAATCTTCGCAGGCATTTTGGTCGCGCCCGATTGTTCCGACAATAAAATCGCGTGCGCCGCTGATAAAACCATAGGTTCCGAGTTTGACCGGTTTGTCAGAGTTTTCATCCTGCATGGAAACCAGAGAAAAACGCACCCGATTACCAAACGGACCATGACCAATTTCGTTCAGCATTACACTGATCTTGGCGCGATGAAGCGCGTTCAACGGTTCTCCGGAATAGGAACGTTGCGAAGAACGCTGGCGGATAATTTGGATCACCGGCTGACTGAAAACTGCGGCTAAATCACTCATTTGGCCCGGGCCGTCCATTGAAAGGCGTGCGGCCAGCCCGCGGTATTATTAGAGGGTACCGCAGTATGACAGATATGACAGGCATTATAGTTCTCGGGTGACGACCCGCCGTGAGCTTCACCGAATTCGGCCGAACCTTCTCCTTTGGAGGTTTTGTGACAAACCGCGCAACTGCCGATTGTCTTTTTACTATTTTGATACTGCATCGCCTGATAATTATCACTGGCCTGATTGGTCGGAATCATGGCATGTGGACTGCCGTGACATACGGCGCAGTACAAATTACCATGTCCCTCGGCATTGCGATAGAGAGTCGAACCGGTGTTGACCTGGGCAATGTTGGTACTATGACATTTGGTACAGGCCGGTTCAGAGACCCAGGGTGTGCGTCCGCCCTCGATCGTCGAGGCCACATTAGCCATGTTGCCGTGACAAGCTGTGCAATTGCCGTCATCCGCCGTGTGCGCCAGACTGCGACTGCACTTCGTTTGCGTTCCGGGATGGCAGTCATAACACACGGCGTTTTTACTGGCATGATAGCCATGAATCGCCTCGGACAGGTATTTACCCGAAGATCCCTTTCCGGTAATTCCCAGCGCGGGCGTTCCGTGACAGGATGCGCACAGTACCGGCTTTCTGCTTTGCAGACTTTGCCCGCCAACCTCCTCATGTTCTTCCAGGATATTATCGAAAGCAGACGAGCCGTGACACTTCGAACAATTAATTTCATCCGAAGTCGGGACCATCGCCCGGGTTTTAATTATAGTATTTCCGTCGGCCGCATTTTTGACGGTTATTTCGGCAACCTGGTAAGGATTCCAGACTCCGGCATCGCTGACCGGAACTACCGGAACACCATCCGCTACAAAGAAACCATCCTTGGCCAACATATCTCCGCTCAAGCCGTTATGCTGATCCGGATCGCGCAAATTCAGACCTTTATCGTGTTCGAGTGTAGACAATCCGAATATGCTGATATTATCCCAGAATTGGCTGAAACGGCCGCCGAGATTGTCAGTTTTTCCGTACGAATAAGTATTGCCTATCAGACGGTAAGATACTTGCAGACCGGTCGTTATAATTTGTGGATATTCACCCCGTTTGATTACCTGTGCCCAGATATCATTATAGGGCGGTAAAATAACCGCCGTATCATAAGTTGGATTAAGACAATGCATACCGAGGTCATTCCAGGCAAAAACCACATATTCGTCGTTTACTACAGGGATCTTTTTTGAACTTGCGGTTTCTTGTCCGCAACCGACGAGAAAAATAAGAACGATCAGTCCGTAAAAGCCTCTACGATTCATATTTACTCCCTTCCATGTGTATACATTTCAGGTATAGCTATGAATGCCGTTTAAAAGAAAACTCACTCCGATATAAGTGAAAACTACCGTCAGAAAAGCCAGAATCACAATCAGCGATTTTTTAACGCCTTTCGGTTTCAGCAGATGAAAATAAAACGATAATGTCAGAAGATTGATTAAGGCCCAGACTTCTTTAGGATCCCAGGTCCAGTAATTGCCCCAACTGTTATAACCCCAGATCGCGCCGGTGACCAGGCCGGTGTTCAGAAACAGAAATGCGATCTTAACCTCATTGCTCATTTTTTTCAACATAGCCGCGACATCACCCGAACTCTCGTTTTTACCCTGCACTAAATAAATCAGGGCGTATATAAAAGCCAGGACGAGCGCCATGTATCCGAAAAAGTAGGCCGGCACATGAATATACATCCAAAAACTGTTCAGAGCCGGCATCAGCGGGCGGACGACTTTCAGCGACGGCGGCATAAATACGGCCGCGCCAAGCATTCCCAAAATCATCAGCAAGATCAACCAGCGGTAACGGCCATCGATTTGCCGGCGCCATAAAATTAAACGCAATGCCAGTAGAAACGGCAACAACAAGATCGTCTCATACAGACTCGTAAATGGCGGATGTCCGGCGGCAACTGACCGGAAAGCCAGGGTGGCAAGATGTATCAAAATGGCAACCCAGGTGCTGAGCAGGCAAATTTTCTCTTTGGTTCCCGTCACCAAAACGACCAAGGCGATCAGGTACAAGATTGAGGTGATGATTAAAAGCGATTGTTCCACTTCAGTTCTTTCTGCGTTTAATTGTTTTGTTTCCACCAAAAAATGTAAGCCAGCAAGATCAGGTACATCAGGCCGAATATCGCCAAAATATTCAAACCGGTCACATCGGCTACTTCCAGAATGGAGGTATACTTCGGGCCGAGCGGTTCGATCCTGATTTTCTGACCGGCAATCACGGTAATCTCGCCCGGTGGAATCCGGTACTCACGCCGATCGACCTCGACCAGAAATGTCAGTGAAGCGTGGTCAAATTCCCGAATTAAAACCACCTGTTGATTAAAATTAAAGGCCGTGTTAAAGGGCATAATGACCGTATCTTTTTCGCTGGCGACCTCGAGCAGGTAATCCTGTTTATACGAATTCTGATACAAACGATATTTGCCAATTGCCATCGGCCGGTTGACCGCCAGGATCGTCGTGTCGGTCCGGTTGACCAGGATCCGGCTTTTATAAGCCGCCGGAACATCACTTCCGGGATGTAACTGCACATCGAATTTCAGAAGCCGCAGGGGAATATCGTACCCGCCTGATGGATTTTTTAAGAAATGCGCGAGATTAACTTCCTGCCCCTCCCGGATCGGAATAAGAAAACGTTCATTGACGGTTTTATCAAAGAAAACCAGGAGGAAAATCAGCACCAGCAGGAAGTGCAGGCATTTTTGAGCAAAACCACGGATACCTTTCACAAACACGGCCAACAGCATTAAAACGCACAATGCCAGCCATAAGCCAACGTTCAGCGAAGAACTATAAAAGTGATCCAGGCCGAGTGCCCGAATATTCCGGGCTCCGACACTTTCCGGATTTATTCCAACACCGGCATCCGGTGAAACGAATGTGGCGATCACTAAAGCCGCTAATAGTACGACCGCTAAAACCTGAAATAATCGCAGATAGATGTTTTTCAAATCGCTCCTAAATACTGCCGTCTGAAATATAATATATTTGATTTAAATAACGACATGTTTTCCTCTGCGGATGAATCAGGTGCACAACATCTATAAAACCTGGCCCGCGTCGGTCGCGTTTTGAGTTCCCTTTTCGACACTGATTTTACCGTTGACGATCACGTATTCGATACCGGTCGGAAACTGATGCGGATCTATAAAGGTCGCCCGATCGGTTATCGTGGCCGGATCGAAAATTACAATATCGGCAAAGTAGCCGGGGCGGATTTCACCGCGCTGTTTCAGTCCGAATTTGCGGGCTGGCTGGGCCGTAATTTTATGAATGGCCGTTGACAGATCGAAAACCTTTTCATCACGGGCATATTTCCCCAGAACTCTCGGAAAAGTGCCGTAATAGCGCGGATGCGGCTTGCCTTTTCCAAGTAATCCGGACGGCGAAACGGCATTACCATCGGACCCGATTGCAGTAAACGGTGCGGCTAAAACTTTTTTGAGGCCATCTTCATCCATGGCGAAACCGATGACGCCGACCCGCATTTTTTCATCGACGAGCAGATCGCGGATGAAAATAACCGGCTCTTTTCCGGACAAATGGCTGCACTCTGAAATCGCTTGGCCTTCCCAGACTTTGTTCGACGCATTGTTGCATTCGCAGATTACAACTTGTTCCCAACCGCCGATTCGCGCGCCGCGACCTTGACTGTATTTGGCAATTTCGGCGAACTGTTTTTTATCCTGAAGACGGGCCAGTACCTCGCCGGTTTCACCCTGACGCGCCCAGAGCGGCAGAAACGAACCCAGTCCGGTGCTCCAGGCAATGTACGGGTAGCGATCGGCTTCGACCGGCAGGTCTTGTCTTCGGGCGGTCGAAATCATTTCTATCAGACGATCCGTTTTCGGCCAATTCGCCCGGTTGCAGGCTTTCAAATGTGAAATTTGCGTCGAAACTCCGGCCGCCCGGCAGATTTGGAGAGCCTCAGCGACGGCCTCCTCGACCGTGTCGTCTTCATTGCGCAGATGAGTCGCATAAATATTATCATGGCGGGCGACGACCCGGCATAGCTCGATCAATTCATCAGTTTTAGCGTAACTGCCGGGCGCATACTCCAGACCGGTGGAGAGCCCGACGGCGCCTTCCTCCAGCATTTCGGCCAACAGGGATTGCATTCGCCGCAATTGTTCAGCAGTCGGCTGAACATCGTTTTTCCCGACGACATACGCCCGCAAATTACCATGACCGACCAGCGTCGCGTAATTAATCGCCGACCGCGCGTTTTTAATAGCAGCCAGGAATTCCGGCAGATTGCGCCAATCCACCTCAAGGCCGTAGTTATCGCGCTGACGCTGGCGATATTCCTCAAAATCAGCCTCGTTCATTGGAAACGGTGAATCACCGCAATTACCGGAAATTTCCGTAGTGACACCCTGGCGAATCTTGCTCTCGGCTCGCGGATTGACAAGCAGTTCGATGTCGGTATGCGAATGAACATCGATGAAACCGGGCGAAACCACGAGGTTGCTGGCATCGATGATGCGATCTGCGGTCGCGGTGCTGAGGTCGTCCAAAGTCACGATTTTTCCTCCGCGAATACCCAGATCGCAACGCATAGCCGGATTACCCGAACCGTCGAGCAGATTACCATTGCGAATGATGATGTCCAAACGGTTACGCGGGTGGCATCCGATTATCAGACCGGTTCCCGCCAGAGCCGAAATTTTAATAAAGTCACGTCTTTTCATGGCATAGAATTTAAATAAATATTTTGGGAAAGAAATATTGTGTCGTCAGATTAATACAAAGGTCGATCGCTAAATCAAAGCGGCTGGCAGTGCGGACAGACATGGGTGCTTCTCTGTCCGACGATGATCCGTTTGACGGGCGTTCCGCAATGCGGACAGGGTTGGCCGGTCCGGTGAAATACTTTCAGATCGGACTGATTGCGTCCACGGCGGCTGGCAGATTCGAAGTTGCCCTTGCCGTCGCCAAGGCTGGTGCCCTGATTATCCAATCCCTGCCGCAAAACCTGCGGAATGGCCTTATGCAGAGATTGAATTTCACGATCGCTGAGCGAATCGGCCAATTTCAAAGGATGGAGACGCGCCGCCCAGAGCGCCTCATCGACATAAATATTACCCAGCCCGGCGATAATGGTCTGATCCAGCAGAAGCGGTTTTAACTGGCGATGACGGCCGCGCAATTTTTTTGTCATGGCGGCGATCGTGAAATCCGGACTGAGCGGTTCGATGCCAAGTGCGCCGACCACCTTCTCCGGTTGATCGACCAACCAAAAACGCCCGAATTTGCGCGTATCGTGATAACGCAAGTGGCGGCCGTCGCTGAGCGAAAAAACCAGATGTTCATGCTTGTTAACCGGCGCACCGGTTTCTGACAGGAACAGGCG
>JAZDEI010000234.1:0-15503 GCA_043808945.1 Fidelibacterota bacterium
TTTACGACCATGCCGAAGGGCTCTGAGAAATTCGGCTATATCACCACGACCAATGACAGTCGCCCTTTCAAGTTCGGCAAATTACTGCGGAAGACCAAGATCAACGAGTTGCCGCAACTACTGAATGTTTTATTTGGCAGTATGAGCCTGATCGGTCCCCGTCCATTGGTTCGCGAACAGATTTCGACGGCTTTATCCGACCCGGAAATTTGTCAGTATTACAGCATGCGTCCGGGAATTACGGGGGCCGCTTCGCTGATCTATCATCACGAAGATCATTTACTATCTATGGTGAAGGAACCCTTTGAATATGACCGGACCGTAATTTTACCGCATAAAAAGAGATTAGAGAAAGCCTACGCCCGGCGCTGGCAGCTTCGATTGGATCTTAAAATACTGGCGCTGACAATCTGGGCAGTCATTAATAAAAAAGTAAACATCACTGAAGAAAAAATATTCGGATTCAATTTAGATGAAAAATGAATATTTTAACTTGCTACCATTGAAAATTTCTTGTACATTCAAGCGCAATGGAGCAAAGGAGAGTAAATAACCAGAAATAACTTGTTAGCCACTCCGACTCTTTAAGCAAGTTCAATCTCGACAATCCAAAAAACAGAACTGAGGGCAAAATGTTGCCTGGGTATTTTTAGATAATTGAATTTATTGATATTTACGGAGCTTTGATTTGATGTATTTATTGTTGTTGGTTGTATTCCTCGCAACCTATATCTGCGCATTGTTATTGACCAAATGGATGCGTACGATCGCAATCCGCTATCATATCGGCGATCTGCCCGATGAGCGTAAAGTTCATAAAAAATTTATGCCATATTTAGGTGGTGTCGCGATTTTCTTATCAGTCGTAGTCGGGGCAGTCCTATCGGTCTGTTTATTGCCGTATGTGGCCGGCCCGATGCCGCAACATTATTACATATTAGGTGTAGTGGCGGTTTTAATCACATTTGTCGGTCTCTATGACGACATTAAAAAGTTACGTTTTTCGACGAAGTTTTATTTTCAGATTCTGGCCGCCGTGGTTGTTATTGTTGGCGGCATGCGAATCGATGCCCTCTATATTCCATTTATCGGGAATATCGAGCTGGGGTGGTTCTCGGTTATTTTTACGATTTTATGGATCGTCTTCATCACGAATGCCATGAATTTATTGGACGGTCTGGATGGACTAGCCTCCGGTGTATCCACGATAATTTTCCTTGCATTCGCGCTGATTTCATTACATTCAGGGCGGACGTTAGTCGCCTTAGCCAATATTTTGCTGATTGCGGCGAATCTGGGCTTTTTAAAATATAATTTTCATCCGGCCTCGATCTTTATGGGTGATGCCGGTTCGCTTTTCCTGGGATTTTCAACGGCGATAATTTCGCTGGAAGTCGGCCGGGTAGGCGATACCAATTGTCTTAATATTATCACTCCCCTGGTGGTTATGACCATCCCGGTTTTGGATACCATGCTTTCATTTTTACGCAGAGCCAGTAAACACATGCACCCCTTCATGGCGGATAAGGAACATATTCATCATCGCTTGATGTCGGTCGGTTTTTCGCACGTTAATGCCGTTAAAATAATCTACTTTTTCAGTATAATTGCCGGGATAACGGGCTACACTTTTATTCGTCTGGACAATCGGGGAGTATTGACAGTTTTATTTGCCGGTACGATCATGGCAATAATGTTGATTCGCCGGCTTGGGTATTTTGAGATTGAGAAAAACCTGATCGTGGTCCCTAACGGCGATAAGAATGGCTCCGCTAAAACCAATGGCAACGGCAACGGCAACGGTAATGGTAATGGCAATGGTCATTCGGAACCAAGATTTATTCCTTTTGAAATGGCCCAATTTGTACAGTCGTTCCTGTTTTTTATCAGCGATATTATTTTTATCGCAGGTTCATTTTTGGCTGTGTATTATCTGCAGATCGTCACACGGTTGACCCCGGATCAAATGCTCTCGTCGTATGATATGATGCTCTGGATCGCCTGGTCGGTAATCTTCTGGACCTTTTTGCTCGGGATGAACAATCTGTATCGGATTGAATGGGACACTTCCCGGATCGATGAAATTTTTACGGTCTTTAAAATTGTGTTCTTCGGAACGGTATTTTTATTTTTTATGAGTTTTGAAATTAAAGTTCCCTTTCTGTTCTCTCGCCGGGCCTTTTTACCTTATGGAATTATGCTGGTAACCGGATTAAGTCTGGGACGTCTGCTGCTTATTACACTTTTGAAAAATGGTAACCTGCTGGATTTCAAGAAGCGACCGACTTTAATTATCGGAGCATCGCGGCGCGCGCTGAACGTCGTCAAAAAAATCAATTCCGTTCCGGAACTGAAATTCAACATCATCGGACTGATCGATGACCATGCCAATGGTAATATCGGTAAACTGATCGAAGGTCTGCCGATACTGGGGAGTTTTGAAAATATTCCGGAAATCATCAAGAAACGGAAAGTGAAGGAAGTCATCGTTGCTCTGGATGAAAACAACATGGATCAGGTAATCGATCTGATCGATGTGTCGTCCAAGTTTAATGTATCGATCAAACTTCTGCCGGATTTTTACAATCTTTTAACCGGTTACCGTACCAGCCACATTTACGGAGTCTCGCTTATTAAATTTTTCGGTTCCAACATGAAAACCTGGGAATGGGTCCTGAAACGGGCAATAGATATATTCATTTCATTGTTTGTTCTGATTGTATTTTTACCTTTTTGGTTATTAATCTGCCTGATAATAAAAATCGATTCACCCGGACCGATCTTTTACCGGCAGGAACGATTAGGCAAGAATCGGCGGGAGTATGAAGTGTTTAAGTTCCGTTCCATGATTCATGGAGCAGAGACTGAAACCGGGCCCAAATGGGCCGAGAAAGACGATCCGCGCGTTACCCGGTTTGGTGCGTTTCTGCGCAAATCCGGTATCGACGAAATACCTCAATTCTTTAATGTCCTGATTGGTGATATGAGCATCGTCGGCCCGCGCCCGGAGCGGAACTATTTCGTCAACGATCTGGAGCGTTCGATCCAGTTTTATTCGCGCCGTCTGATAATTAAACCGGGCATTACCGGCTGGGCGCAGATTAAGTACAAGTACGATGAAACCATCAATGACGTGCGTGAAAAATTGCGTTATGACCTGTATTATATTGAGAATATGTCGATTATGCTGGATCTGAAAATAATCGTTCAGACCATGTTGATCGGTTTGCGTCGCAAACACCGCACCGGCTACCTCTGAGATATTCTGAGCCGGATTAAAGATTTCCGGTAGAATTATCCCTGTTATCATTTCCAAAAAATATCTATTTTATGCCGTAAAATGGAGTGACAATGTTAGACCTTAAACAAATCAGAAACGAGCCGGAGAAATTTCGCGGGGGACTGGAAGCCAAAAACGCCGGTGATAAACTGGACGAACTGCTGAAATGGGATGCCCACCGGCGGGAATGCATTGTCAAGGTTGACGAACTGAAGTCGTTGCGAAACCGTGCCAGCGAAGAAATCGGCCGGTTAAAAAAGGCCGGTCAACCGGCCGACGATAAAGTCAGCGAAATGCGCTCGGTCGGCGATCAGATCGGCCTACTCGATCAGCAATTAAAAGAAATCGAAGGAAAGATAAACAGCGTTTTGATTACTCTGCCGAACATTCCGCATTCCAGCGTCCGGATCGGCCAGTCCGCCGCGGAGAATGTCGCGGTCAAAGAGTGGGGACGAAAACCGGACTTTGATTTTCCGCTGAAAGATCATTTGGATCTGGGTGAGGCGCTTGGGATCCTCGATTTGAAAAGAGCCGCGAAAATTTCCGGAGCCGGATTTCCATTGTATGCCGGTGACGGAGCGACTCTCGAACGGGCCTTGATTAATTTTATGTTAGATTTTCATCGCACTAAACACGGTTATAAAGAAATATTTCCGCCATTTATGGTTTCCCGGGAGTCGGCATTTGGGACCGGCCAATTGCCGAAACTCGAGGAAGATATGTATCATACCGTAGCAGATGACCTGTTTTTGATACCGACCGCCGAAGTTCCGGTCACCAATATTCACCGCGATGAAATTCTGGCGGAGAATAAATTACCGATTAAATACACGGCCTACTCGGCCTGTTTCCGTCGGGAAGCCGGCTCATACGGTAAAGACACGCGCGGCCTGTCGCGAGTGCATCAGTTTAATAAAGTCGAAATGGTTTGGTTCACCACCCCGGAAAATTCCTACCAGGTACACGAACGTTTGTTGCAGGATGCCGAAGATATTTTGCAGGCCTTGAACCTGCATTACAGGGTTGTGTCGCTCTGCTCGGGTGATTTGAGTTTCGCGGCCGCCAAATGCTACGATATTGAAGTCTGGGCGCCGGGCAGTGACAAATATTTCGAGGTTTCCAGTGTCAGTAATTTTGAGGATTTCCAGGCCCGCCGGGCGAATATCCGGTACCGCCGGACAGCCGATAATAAAGTCGCTTATGTGCATACCCTCAACGGTTCTGGGGTGGCGACCCCGCGCCTGATGATCGCTTTACTGGAAACCTGCCAGACTAACGAGGGAACCATAATTATTCCGGAAGTCCTGCAAAAATACACCGGATTCAGTCAGATAAAGACCCAGATTTGACCCGCGCAGAAAAATATCGGCAGCTATTATGTGAGGTCGGCCAAAAGGTCTCAGCCGCCGGTTTCGTAGCTGCCAATGACGGCAATCTCAGTATTTTATTAAATGACGACACGGTTCTAATCACGCCGCCCAATGTCTCAAAAAGTGCGATGAAACCCGGCGAGATGGCAGCAGTAACACTGGCGGGAAAATGCACTGGTAAGAATCGCCCGTCCTCTGAATATCGTTTGCATCTGGCAATATATAAAAATTGCCCGGATGTGAAAGCAATTGTACATACGCATGCGCCGTACGCAACAGCCTGGGCGGTGAGCGGCCAGGGATTGACCGAAGCGGTCCTGCCGGAGGTGATAACCACAATCGGTATCATTCCTTTGGTTAAATATGAAACTCCTTCGACTGCCAAGTTCGCCGAAAGAGTGGCGGATGCAGCCGGCCGGCATGCCGTTCTGCTGCTGCAAAATCACGGTTTGATTGCGACCGGCCATGATCTCTGGTCGGCCTTTTATAAGATGGAGCGCGCCGAACATGCCTTCAAAATAATGACCATCGCCCGGTTATTGGGAAATGTCCGTCAACTGAGCGCAGCGGAGGTCGATGATTTGTTCAGAACGTATGAAGTATCCGCCAAAATAAGGGCAATTTTTAATAAATGATTTACACTAGGATCCGAAATGTATTGGCTGTTATCGGTGTCATCACCAGTATAACGGTTCTTGGCAGTCTCAGTCTGGCTTTTCCGCCGTCGCACAATTTACTGATGCGGAAATGGTCGCAAATGGTTCTGCAGTTGCTGGGCATTAAACTGCGGGTGCACGGCCTCGAAAATATCACGGATCATTATTCCAAAGTGATCATCATGAATCATGAGAGCGCTCTCGATATTCCGATAATTATGGCAGCCCTGCCGCTTAACATCCGGTTCATGGCGAAAAAGGAATTGTTCCGGATTCCGCTCTTCGGCTGGGCAATTAACCTGGCGCGGCATATCCCGATTGACCGGCAACACCCGCGCAAGGCCATTATCGCCATCAATCGGATTTCCGATGAATTAATTCAACAGCATTACAGCATTGTGGTCAGCCCGGAAGGTACCCGCAGTTACGACGGGAAAATCGCACCGTTCAAGAAAGGCGCTTTCCGGTTGGCGGATAAATATCAGGTGCCGATTCTGCCGGTACTAATTCTTGGGGCACGCCACTGTGTCCCGAATAAAAAGTTATTGATTATTCCGGGAATAGTGGATGTTCAGGTCGGGAAAGTCGTGCGGCTGAGCGAATACGCCTCGTTAAATGATTGTATTGAAGACCTGCGCGCGAAAATGATCGGCCAAAAAGAAATATACGAGCAAAAACGGGAAGCCCGCCAGCATGCTTAACTGCGTGTCAAATCTGATTTCTGAACCCCGGCCGGCTATTAATCATAAGGAGAAAAACCTCTATATCGCCTGGCTGAATCAGGCCTATAATTCGAGCAACCTGCAGACGATCGGCGGGAAATCGCTGAGTATTTTATCACCTGGTCAGCGGAATGAGGTTGAAGGGCCGGATTTTAAGGATGCTTTGATCCTGGTTGACGGTACATTCGAGCGGGGCGCTGTCGAACTACATCTTGAATCGGCTGACTGGTATTCGCATGGCCATGACCATGATCCACTTTATAATGACGTCATCCTGCATGTGGTTTTAAACGCCCGAAAGACTGATTATGTAACGACTCAGAACGGGCGAAAAGTTCCGAATCTGGCGATTTTACCGATTGGTGAGACGGCGGCCGAAGAATACGCCTGTACCCACTGGAAAAGTATTGGTATCCCGGAATTTCATGAAAATCTGAAAACCTTTGCCGGAATCCGATTCCAGCGGAAAGGGCAGACATTTCGTTCGGCTATCTTCCTGAACGGGCTTGAGCAGACATTTTACGAAGGTCTTGCGGACGTGCTGGGTTATAGCCGGAACCGCCTGACGTTCAGCCGGCTCGTACAAAAGTTGCCGATTTCGATGGTCAATGCTGTTCTGTCTGAAACCGCTGCTGATGACCGCATCATCGTCCTGGAAGGTCTGCTGTTTGGAATGGCCGGATTTCTGACTGAACCGCACCTCAAAGAATATATCCGGGATTCCAAGTATGCAACCGGATTGCGCCGGATATGGCTGAAAACCTCCCGGAAATATCTTTTAAAGGAGCTGGAACAGGCGGAGTGGCATTTTGCCGGTTCACGGCCGCCGAATTTCCCGACATTGCGCCTGGCGGCCTTTGCCCAGATTATCGCAAAATTTCTTCCCGGCCAGTCGGCTGAGCCGGCTGAGCCGGCTAAAAATTGGGTATCGGTAATTTCGAACACTCAGAATTATCAGATCGTTCGGGAGTGGGCCGGGGAGATGTTCCAGCAGCCGGACGGGCTTTGGTTAAACCATCCGCTGTTAAAATATCAACCCGGGAAAGTTCTGATCGGCACCCAGCGTTTTGAAGACTTGCTGAGCAATTTGTTGTTGCCGTTTGCCTGGGCGGTCGGAACAATCAATCAAAACCGCGATCTGATCGTAAAAGCGCTAAAATTTGCCGAACAGGTTGGCAGTCAGTCTGGGCCGGGTTTTCTGCGGGCAACCTTGAACAGATTGTCGGTACCGGGCGGTAGTCTGCGGAGCAACTTCCTGCAGCAGGGGCTGATAGAATTTACACGCCGATATTGTAACCTGAATTTATGTAAATTATGTCCGTTGGAAAAATATGCTGAAAAATGAAAAAATAATTAGTCGTGAGCAGGCGAGGCAAATGACCAGACGCCTGCAGGCCGAGGGGCGGAAGGTGGTTTTCACAAACGGTTGTTTCGATATTTTACACGTCGGGCATATTGAACTGCTGGAGGCTGCCCGTCGGCTGGGCGATGTCCTGATCGTCGGAATAAATTCAGATGCATCCGTCCGTCGTCTGAAAGGACCGCACCGTCCGGTTACCGATGAAACGGATCGGGCGCGGATACTGGCGGCTCTGGCGGTCGTGGATTTCGTCGTGGTATTCGGAGAAGATACGCCTCAGGTACTGATCGGCGAAATCATTCCTGACATTTTAGTTAAAGGCGGCGATTATAATCTTGATACAATTATCGGGCGCGACATCGTCGAAAGCCACGGCGGGCAGATTGTGGTATTCCCTTTGGTCCAAGGCAAGTCGACTTCCGATCTGATTAATAAACTATTTCGCCTCTGAAAGACAAACAACTTGACATTAAGCCGAGTTTGGGATAAGTTTGCATCCGAAAATTATACTATATGGAGTGACATGAACATTATAAATAGATTTAGACTGACCGCGCTGATTTTGATCATTTCCGCTGTCAGTTATCCATTTTCTCCCGCGAAACATAATAATGACACTGAGACAATCAATGGTGATTCGAAAGAGTTATCCGATTCGTCGGCCAATGATATTTTTGATTTAATATTCACCGAGGCGAAATCCTTTTATGTAGACGCCCAGGTCTCGGCGTACTTCAACGATACTTCCGATGCGAAATATTGCTTTGACCGGGTATTCGAGATCATCGCCGAAATTAGTGAATTGGACAGCCTCACAGATCTCCAGCAGGATGATTTCAATCGTTTTAATGAAAAAGTCTCGAATGATTTTCAGACCAATTTTGCTTATCTCAGTGAAGATTCAGAATCTTTCCCAAATGTGGCCATCGCTGAGGAATTATTTGAAAATGTTATAGATACGGTTGATATCGGCTATGACACGCTGATGGTAATTGAAGATCGACCCGGTCACATTGCGATCGTCCGATCCAAGAAGATTGACAAACTCATTACTTATTTTACAGGTCGGCCGGCCAGTAGTATTCAAAGGTTTTTAGAGACGTCGAATAAATACCGGCCTTATATTCTGCCTATTCTGAAGCAATATGGCGTTCCGGAAGAGATATTTTACCTGCCATTAATAGAAAGCGGATTTAATCCAAATGCGTATTCGTATGCCCATGCCGCGGGAATGTGGCAATTTATTGCCGGAACCGGTGCCCGATACGGATTGAAACGCAACTGGTATGTCGATGAACGGCGTGATCCGATCAAATCGACCCACGCCGCGGCTAAATATCTGCGGAAGCTGTACGACGAGTTCGATGACTGGTACCTGGCACTGGCGGCTTATAATAGTGGCGAGATGCGTATTTGGCGGGCGATCAAACGGGAAGGTACGCGCGATTACTGGAAATTGCACTCATTGCCGTCGCAAACCCGCAATTATGTTCCGACCTATATGGCCGCTATGATAATCGCCAAGAATCCGGAAAAATACGGCTTTACATCTCCTGTCACACCAACCTGGGAATGGGATGAGGTGATTGTCGATCGTTGCTACGAATTTGATGATATTGCCAAGGCCTGTGATATAACCACGGATGTATTGCGTGAATACAATCCAGAATTGCGGCGCTGGATGACTCCCTCCAATGATAATCAATATATTCTGCGGGTCCCCAAAGGCAAAGGCCTGGGACTAATAGAAAAATTAACACAATTGCCTGAGTCTGAGCCAAAGGACGCTAAGCCTGAATTAGTCTCGCATCGGGTCAGGAGAGGGCAAACTCTGAGTTCGATTGCCCGACAATATGGAACATCTGTATCGGCCCTCGTTTCGGCTAATCACCTGCGTAGTCGCAACCAGCTCAGAGTTGGTCAGACTCTAATGATCCCCACAAGTGCCTATTATTCTACACCAGAAAAGAAGGTGGCCCAAACCAACGTGATTACTCATACAGTTAAAAATGGCGATACGCTGAGTGAAATTGCCGAAACCTATAATACCAGTATCAGTAAGATTCGATCAATGAACAATATCTATCAGGACAATATCCAGCCCGGGACAAAAATAAAAATCCCGACCAATTTAAATGCACAGGATATTCCGACCGGAACTCCCAAGGGTAACAGCAAGGTCGTTCATATCGTTAGGAAAGGGGATACATTATTATCAATCGCCGCCAAATATAATGTCAGTCTTAGTAAACTAAAATCCTGGAATGATTTGAATGATAAGCGCCATATTTATCCCGGCCAGAAAATTGTAGTTTACAAGTCGATCCGGGGGTAAACCAATTTGAAATATCCATCTGCACTATCCCGGCGGAAATCTGCCAGAAGATGAACCCGGGTAATTGCATACTGATCACAAAACCATATATACATCGGTGAAATAATACTTGTTAATATTCGCGGCCAGACGTATTTTTACCGGTCAGAGTTGGTGCTTTGAGACTCTGTGAGTTCTTGAAAATGTGATGAATATGAACCGGCACAAACCGCAAGCTGTAAGGCCGGAGCAATTCAGGTTATTTAAAAAAAAGAAGAACAGTTCCGAACCTGTTAGTTGACAACTTTAAGAGGTTCCAACTGGATTAATTCCAAATTCATCTCTGAAGTTATTCGAGAGGAGGAGACGGAAAATGACAAAAGCTGACATCGTTGATATTGTTTCACATGCGACCGGTCTGACCAAGGTGGATACCGAAGCCGTTGTTGATGGTTTTATCGCGACGATCATTGATTCCCTGCAACGCGGTGAAAGGATCGATTTCAGAGGTTTTGGCAGTTTTAGCCTGAAAGTCAGGAAACCTAAAAAAGCCCGTAATCCCGGTACCGGCGAAGAGATCAGCTTGCCGGCGCGCATTGTGCCGGTTTTTAAACCCTCGAAATTATTGAGAGAGAGTATTAATCTCGAATACAATCAAAAATAAAACCGATTATACATTAAAAGGAGTAGTTGGTTATGCCCTGTGGGAAGAAAAGAAAAAAAAGAAAAATTGCAACTCACAAACGGAAAAAACGGCTCAGAAGAGATCGTCACAAAAAGAAAATCAGGTAGGTAATTTGTAACAAAAGGAGAGTGGTGATGGCAGATCTGTCTTCGCCACTCTTTTTTTATGGAAGAGCGCATCTACACCGTCTCGGAAATATCGCGCGATATTAAGCGTATTATCGAGCAATTCATTGCGCCGGTCTGGATCGAAGGCGAAGTTTCTAACTTTGTCATCAGTCGGATCGGCCACATATATTTTTCGCTGAAAGACCAGGGCGCGGTTCTGAATTGTACGATCTGGCGCAGTCAATCAATGTCGATCCCATTTCAGATCGTCAACGGCATGCACCTGCTGGTTTTCGGAAATGTGACGACCTATGCCCAGCAATCGCAGTATCAATTGAATGTTCAGCAGGTGCGGGCGGCCGGTATGGGAAGCCTGTATCTGGCTTTTGAAGCTTTGAAAAAGAAACTAGACGCCGAAGGTCTGTTCGATCCGGCGCGTAAACGGCCTCTTCCGGTTTATCCGACACGGATCGGGTTGATTACCAGTCAGTCCGGTGCGGCCGTGCGCGATTTCCTGCAAATCAGCCGGCGCCGCAATCCGTCCGTGGCGATCTATCTCTATCCGGCGCTGGTGCAAGGCAGTGAGGCGGCCGCGACCATCATTCGCGGTATCCAACTGTTCAATCACTTGCAGAATGTCGATTTCATTGTGATTACGCGCGGTGGCGGCTCGCTGGAAGATCTCTGGACTTTCAATGAAGAACTGCTGGTGCGGGCAGTAGCTCAGTCGGCATTGCCGATAGTCAGCGCCGTCGGTCATGAAGTCGATTTTAGTTTGTGTGATTTCGCGGCCGATCTGCGGGCTCCGACTCCGTCGGCTGCCGCCGAAATTACGATTCCAGAAAGAGAGCGTATCCTGCACCTGATCGACCAGACCGGTCACAAGTTGGCCCAAACAACCGCACTCCGCCTGAATAATGCCCGTAAAGAAGTTGCCAATATTAAGAAACGTCTGTTCCTGAACCGGCCGTTGGAATTACTCCGTCAACGTAGTCAGCGGGTGGACGATCTGGAAACGCGGATTACCACCAACATTACCAATCATCTGCAAACAGTTCAGGTTTATCTGGAGAACCTGCGCAAGACTCTCGAGGTAATGAATCCGAAGTCAATTTTACAGCGCGGATTCGCGATCGTCTATAATTGGCCGGATAAAAAGATCATCAAGTCGGTGGCCGGCATTGCGGCCGGAGAGCGGATTCAGATTGAACTGAATGACGGTGAATTGCAGGCCAGGACCGAGGTCGTCAAACCACGCCAATAAAAATTTCAAATGACCAGTGAGGTGTCCGAATGACAAAAAAGGTTTTTTCATTAGAAAAGAGTCTCAAGCGGCTTGAGGAAATTCTACAGATTCTGGAATCCGGTGAAAACGATATCGAGGGCTCAATTCACCTTTTCGAAGAAGGCATCCGCTTATCGACCGAATGTCAGGCGCACTTGCAGATTCTCGAAAAACGGGTAAAACTGCTCGTCGAGAAAAACGACGGCGTTGTCAATGAGCAGGATTTCCCCGAATCGCGGGAGTCCCCCGAAGCCAATTCACTGTTCGGCCAGGAGTAAATCAGGATGAAGATCGGTTTATTGTTATCGCCCAAAATCGAAGCGGTCAACGCGATTGTTCCGGCCGTTGTGGAATTATTGACCGAACATGGTCAAACAGTAATCGTGGCCGATCTGGTCGATTCGGCCCTGACCGCAAAACTGAATGGCATCGAAAAATGCCGGTTGGAGCAGTTGCCGGAAAAGGTCGATGCGCTTTTCAGTGTTGGCGGCGATGGGACATTTCTGACCGCTTCCCGGCTGATGGCGCAGAGCTGTAAACCGGTGCTGGGTATTCACCTGGGTGGACTCGGCTTTTTAGCGGACGTTTCCATGGATAATTACAACGAACGGCTGATCGATTTTTTGAATGGAAAATATACGATCGAAGAACGCCAGGGTTTGACCGCGCGGACCTATTTCAAAGACCGGGTGCAGGAGAGTTTTGCCTTTAACGATTTCGTGATCGACAAAGGACGCGTTTCCACGATGATTAAAATTCGTACTTATATCAACGAAGAATATCTGAATACCTACCGGGCGGACGGTCTGATTATCGCGACTCCGACCGGTTCCACGGCTTATTCGCTGGCGGCCGGCGGCCCGATCATTTCGCCGGAGTTGAACGTTCTGGTGGTTTGTCCGATCTGTCCGCATAGTCTTTCGGTCCGACCGGTGGTGATCTCGGCCGACCAGGTAGTGCGGATAGATTGTGCTGATTTAAGCAGTGACGTTTCTCTGATTATTGACGGCCGCGAACGAATCGCGTTAGGCGCCGCCGGAAAAATCGAGATTCACAAAGCCGAATTTCCTCTGCGGATTGTGCGCTTCAGCGGTGACTCGTTTTTCCATACGTTACGCCAAAAACTGAATTGGGGCCGGGACGTGAGGGGGAACTAAAGACAAATTTTAAATTGAAAATTGTAGATTGAATATTGAAAGGAATAGTCAGAGAAAAAATGGAAACAAACAAATCAAACGAAATTAAAATAAAAACCAAGACCATCGCGCTGGTCGCCCATGACAACAAAAAGAAAGACTTACTGGAATGGGTTAAATATAACGAAGGTACTCTCAGTCATCATAAACTATTAGCGACCGGCTCCACCGGCAAACTGCTGGAAAAGCAACTGAATATTAAAGTCCATAAACTCCAGAGCGGCCCGCTGGGCGGCGACCTGGAACTGGGCGCCTCTATCGCTCAACGCAAGATCGATCTCCTGATCTTTTTCTGGGATCCTCTGGAAGCCCAGCCGCATGATCCGGATATCAGGGCGCTTCTGCGGATTGCGGTGGTCTGGAATATCCCGGTAGCCTGCAACCGCGCCACGGCTGATTATATTATTTCATCGCCGCTGATGACATCCGTCTATGAACCGATTTTACCGAATTATACTGACTATCTTAACCGGTTGAACAAGTAACCGGATAAGATTGATTGGCCAGGCTGTCATTTATTTCAATAAAACCGATTTACGGAAATAATTTTTAGCCCCAACAGATAAACGTAAGAAATAAATCCCGCTCGGCTGGTTCATTCCGTTCCATTGAATTTGATAATTACCGGGCGTCAGAGGCTCGTCAACCAGTACTTCGACTAACTGCCCTGCGAGATTATAAATAGTCATCTGGACTGGTTCGGCGCGTTCCAGACTGTACTGAATTGTCAGGATTGGGTTAAAAGGATTGGGATATGTCCTGAACAGAGAAAAATCTTTAGTGATTGGTGGCCGTACTGCCACGAAACTACCGGTCTGAATACCATTAATGCGGGCTGCCAAAAGCGTCTCCGTCCACGGAGGACCGGCCTCCCACATTGAATAACTGATTATCCCGAGATTTTTCTGCAGAGTATAGTGTTCTTCGACGGCATAGACCGAACCGATTTCCAGTAAGGAATCCGGTGCAAGTGTCACCTGCGCAACTGCTCCGCGGCAATTGGTTGTCTCGAGAGTTGAATCGGCAACACCGAAGAGGTAAAGAATATCGATCTCGTCATTAATACAACTTCCGGGAAAATATTCAAAAACTTTTAACGAGGCGGTATCAACCCGGAAAAACCGGAAATAACCACCTTCAGTAACTTTTTTGTAACAAAAGCCGTTTGGCATTATTGTATCGCCCTGAACTTCTCTGGTAAAATAGCCAACGACTTCGACAGTGTCCCAGATATGGGCATAATATCTGTTTTCGTATTGCCAAATATCGCCGTCGTTCAGCGGAAAATACTTTAAGAAGATTGTGGTGTCAGTTTGAGCAAATGCAGTCGAAATTAAAAAAATGAAAAGAATGCTTGAAAAAAGATTGTTACGCATTGTCCTTCCTCCTGAATGCGAACGGTTTTCTTATTCTCCTGAGTATTAGATGGAGCGTGATTTGTTTCCATTTGGTATTACTCCGTAATCGAACTTGGTGAAATTAAGATACTCATTTCTGATATGCAATCTGAAAACTGCCTTATTGTGGAACTCTTTTATAAAACTTTAAGAAAAATTTATTAAACTATGGCCGTATTTGAACCGATTTGAACTTGGAATTTGAGTTGACTATTACTGTGATCCATGGCGATTAAGCAAAAAATAAAAACGATTATTTTCGAATACTGCGGATTGACTATCGGCTCGACGATCATGGCGCTTGGACTGGTATTTTTCCTCATCCCGGCCAGGATCGCGCCGGGTGGTGTCAGCGGTCTGGCAATTGTCCTGCATTATCTGTTCAATCTGCCGGTCGGCATGGTCATGCTGATATTCAACATTCCATTGTTTATCCTCGGACTGAAATTACTTGGCAAACAATTCGGACCTCGGACTTTTTTCTCATTTGTGCTGGTTTCTGTAATCACGGATTTCATCGATAAAATCATTCAGGTTGAAGCCGCGACCAAAGATCCGCTGTTGACTTCGATATTCGGTGGAGTGCTGCTGGGGATCGGCCTGGGCATCGTCTTTCGCTTCAAGGGGACTACCGGCGGTTCGGATATCGTCGGGCAAATTATCAATAAATACAGCAATGTTTCGGTCGGAACCGGTATCCTGATGGTGGATTTTTTCGTGATCAGTTTTGCCGGGCTGGCTTTTCACAATATCAATCTGGCGCTCTACGGATTTATCAGTTTATATTTTTCGAGTAAGGTGCTGGATTTAATATTGGACGGTATCGAATACGCCCGCTCATTCTATATCATCAGCGAGAAGGCGGATGAGATCATCAGACTGATAACTGGCGATATGGGACGGGGCGGCACGGAAATTTTCGGGCAGGGGCTCTATACCCGCCAGGAGCGTAATGTTATCTATACCGTCGTCACACGGAAGGAAGTCGCAACTCTGCGGCAGGAAATTCTGAAGATCGATCCGAATGCATTCGTGATAATTGCCAACGTTCATGAGGTCATCGGGGAAGGCTTCCGCCAGCGGATTTAACGATAATTATCGAGGGGCTTATTACAGAAGAAGTCAAAGTCA
>JAZDEI010000235.1:0-2916 GCA_043808945.1 Fidelibacterota bacterium
CCGGCGAAGTCCGGAAAGGCGCTCTGGCAGGCGCTGGAGTTTCCTATGCCAATTGGGGCCGCGAAAGCGGGGCATTGGCCGCAGCCATTATCAGAGGCCATGCCCCCCAAAAACCACTGATCCGGCCTGCCACTCGCAAAACTATTATCCTGAACCAAAAGGTGGCTGAATCGCTCGGCGTGACCTTTTCACCAGAAATCCTGGAAAAAGCAACTGAGATCATTCGATAATCCCAGTCACCCGATAAAATAAAAAGGGCGGGAAGATCCCGCCCTTTTACATATTTCCGGAAACGGCTTATTTAACCAATGTCATCCTTTTGACTTTGGTAATATTGCCGATTTTCAAAGCATAGAAATAAATACCGGTTGACATCGGATAACCGTTCCGATTCAAACCATTCCAGGTCGCCGTATAAGTTCCGGCCGACATCTTGGTATCGACCAGTTTTACGACTTCCTTGCCGAGCAGATCGTAGATTGTCAGAGTGACGGCCTTTTCATTCGGAACGTCAAAAACAATATTCGTCGTGGCATTGAACGGATTCGGGTAGTTCTGATGCAATTTGAAATTGTCCAGAATCCGGGTGGTATTATTAACAATACCGTTCCCGCTGCCGAATGTCAGAACAGTTCCCTGCTGAGTCATAAAATAGGCATTATCCTTATTCAAAACCACAGCGGAAATAAAAAACTCATCGTCAGTATTGGTCGGAGTCGCCATTTTAATCCAGGTGTCACCCATGTCTGAGGTATAATACATTTCATTATCACAAAGCGCTATAAATATATTTTCACCGGGCACCGCAATAACCGAATTTACCCAGGCGTCACCGGCTGCTCCCGGATTGGTTGCGCAGCTATCCCAGGTTACGCCGCCGTCCGTCGTATAGATCGGTTTCTTGCCATTGGCATTTGCCATACCGTTGTTGACATCGGCAAAGGAGATACCATAGAGTCTTCTTTCTTTGGTAATTGTAACTGGAATCTCAATGGTGCTCCAGTTTACTCCTGCATCCTCGGTTTTGAAAACATAAGCCATGGTTCCACCACTGGCCGGATAGGCTGCAAACCAGGCGGTTTCTCCAACATTACAGGCGGCGGTACCATAGGTATAAATAGCCTCAATAGCAGCTTTATAATCGATGCCGGAAATTGCGGTCCAGGTCGCGCCCTTATCGATGGAGCGGCAGAAATACATGCCGTCACCATAAGCAACCGCAACATCACTATTAAGAACCCGAACGCCATCAAACCAACCGCCAGAATAGGAATGGACCTCAGTCCATGACGTACCACCATTGTCGGTCCGCCAAATAGAACCTTCCGCCGTCACCATGACTGCGATACTGGCGTCAAAGGCATCCAACTGGGCTACACGATGTCCGGCAACATTTGCGGACTTGGTAAAGGTCGCGCCGCCGTCAGTTGAGAGATAAGCACACGAAAAATTACCCTCAAACAGCGAACTACCGGTTCCTGCGATCCAAATTGTCTGGCCATCTCCCAAAATCCGGCCGGGTTTTAGTCTTATACCTACTGAATCCAGATCCGCTACAACGCCCAATTCACCAAACTCAACAGCCCCGCTTGTAACCGTCGCATCCAGAATAATAATCGGAGCCGAACCTGCGAAAATGCCTCCAATCGAGGCGCTCGAAGTATAGAGAATCTCTTTTTCCGGATCATCATCAATATTGGCAATATTCAGCACTGACCATATTCCATCTGCAGCCGTTGCTGAATAGAGCGAATCGATCAGCATCAGTTCGTAACTCGCCGGATTGGTAATGTCACCGCTTTTATACGAAAGGCAGGTAATCAAACCGTTCGGGGTCGCGGCGCGTGAACCGAAAACAAAATCAAGTTTTCCATCATTATCGATATCGCCACTGGCGCCACCCCACGGACCGCGTGAACCACCCGGCCAAAAGGCCGAAAGATTAACCAGCTCGGTCGGTTTCAGCGTATCGGCGTCTTCCTGGAGCAGGTAAATACCTTTTTTCGTGTCATCGCCCCAGTCATAAACGGCACAGATGATTTCTTTGGTGCCGTCATTGTTCAGATCGACGGCCATTGCCGATTGGACCGGTGAACCGCCCGCCAGAGGACTTAACGGATCGTAACCCCAAGAACTGCCATCCCAGGACAGTTTTGAGACTTCGGTCTCTGAGAAGAAATAGGCATTATGTCCCAAAACGGCTACATCCCATTTATTCTGAACCGTAGAGGTCATGCTCCAGTCTTTCCCGCTGGCTTCCATTGTCCATGTTTCAGAGCCGTCGCCGTTATCGGGAATATTACTCACCGAGCAGACTCCCACATAATAACCGTTGCTGTTGCCGGCCCGGTCTGCGAATACCAGTTCGGTTACATCATCGCCATCAATATCAACGGCTTCAGCATCAATCGGACGGATGTTAATATTGTCTTCGGTAGTTATCGTCCAGGTCGAATTCGGACGATAGCCGCCGGCGCCGTCATCAATCCCCATGATTTCACCAGCACCTTGTTCGAATACGGCGATCCTTACCGGATTTGCTGAAACACTTGTAGAATTGACCGGCATCCAGGTCACTTCTTTTTTAGTATCATTGTCCAGGTCGGTCACTATAAGCACCGGCCAGGTGTTTTGACAAAAAGGATCAAGTTTGGCCTGCCAGACCACATCCCAGCTTGCGCCGTTTTTCTCGAGTTTATAAATCCGGGCTATTACCTCGGTGGCGCCGTCATTCCAGTTATCGTTAACCAGATAAATTTCAAGTTTTCCATCGCCATCCAGGTCTACTCCCGAAATCATATTCCCGACGCCGCCGTTGTTCAGCGTGGCTTCGGGAATGGCAATTTCACCACTGCGGGTGAAACCGGTTATCCCGGCAAAGCTGAAAGAAAACAGCGCCAGGGCTAACACACAAAA
>JAZDEI010000236.1:0-4855 GCA_043808945.1 Fidelibacterota bacterium
AAACTGATGATGAGTATAATGATTGCGAAGCACGAGTGGCTTGCGAACATGCAGAGTGCGTAAAACCAACCGGACGATTTCGAAACTCAACGGGAAAGAAGCTTTCAAAACCGGTTTCCAGAGTTCCAGTCCATCCTCTCCGGTCTTTTCCAGTACCTTAATATCCATCAGGGAATTACGGATTTTACAGTTGTCACAGGAATTTTTTGAAATAATATAGATTTCCTCACTCTCTTTGATGCGCGTACATTCCAGCGATTGTAGAACTTGTTCTGCTGACGGAAATTCTTCAGCAAACGCCCGCCATTCCCAGCGCGGAACGATTTGACCGATCGTCTGGTTCGTGATATTTTTTCTCATTGGATCTGTCATTTTCGGAAAGGATTAATCACTACTGGTCTGTTTAATTGCGGCAATTGCCAGCCGGTCGGCTAAGTCTTCGGCTTTATCGGCAATCAGGTCAATATGATGCGTGAAATAACGCAGGTGCATCTTATGACTGAGCGGCATACTTTCGTCCAGGAAAGCCAGGCGCTTGATCCGGCCAGCCTGCTTATCGGCTGCTTTTTCACCGGCATAAACCGTGTCCAGCAATTCCGGCACATTGCGCGGATTTTTGAAGAAAACGCGCAAAGCGGCCAAGACATCATCGACAGCCTTGATACAGATTTGCGCCAGTTCGAGATATTCCTGGCGAAATTCGACCGGGATTTCCGGCATCTCGACTGAAAACAGCAAAACGGTTTTCTTGATCTCGTCGATAATGTCATCCGTGGCTTCAATCATTCCCAGGACATCACCGCGCGATTGCGGAATTAATTTCTGCGTATACAAATGGCTCTCAGCATCGCGCCGGATCGTATCGCCGCGCATTTCCAACTTGCGAATCTGTTCCAGGTATGTATCGAATTCATCCATGGCGCAACACATATAATGTTTGACCGCTTCGTAAAACAGCAGATTGACATTGCTGGTCACGTCGAAAAATTCACCACATTTTTTAGCCAAGGTAACGTCTTTATCGAAAATTGACGACATTAATTCCCGTATCCGGATTTATAATGAACGTTTGATGGCGTAAATAGCCAGCCGGTCGGCGACATCCTCCGCCCGATCGGCCAACAATTCGATGTGCAGGGCAAAATAGCGCAGATGAAATTTACGGCTCAGTTCCAGATCAGCCGTGCGAAACACTTTCCGCTTGAGCAGTTCCGAGTGCCGGTCGGCTTCCGATTCCCAGAAATAGACTTTGTTCAGGCTGTGCTCAATCATCAGTGGAAAATTTAAAAAGGTGCGGGTTGAATTAATGACCTCCTCGACTGCCTTGATGCTTTTCTCCGTCAATTGCAGGTAATCAGCATGAAACTCCGTCGGTATCTCCGGGATTTCGACCGACAATTCCATCAGGATTTGTTTACTCTGGTTAGTGATATTGTCGATATTTTCCAGCAAAGCCAGCACGTCTCCGCGTGATTCCGGGATCAGGGTTTCCGTGTAGAGTTGGTTTTCGATCTCGCGCCGCAAAGCGTCTCCGCGATTCTCCAGAGCGCTGATCTGCCGAAAATCCGCTTCGAACAACTCACGCGCCCCTTCCAGATAATGGGTCATTCCGGTGATCAAAACATGGCTGGCTTCGACCGTGACGTCCAGGAACTCCCCGCTCTTCTGCTCTAAAACTTTTACACGTCCAAAAAGCGGCTTCATCGTATTCTCATTATTATTTCTACCGAAATCATTTCTCGGTCAAATTTATACAAAGAAAGATTCACCCGCTAAAAAAATATTGTGGTGAGGCAGTCAAAAAAGCCCGGCTTCTCTCAGATCGAATCTTTATTTCTGTTTGGTCTTGACGGCGTCCTTATCCGGGCGGCAACCGTTCTTCACGAATTCATCGAAGGTGATCTGGGTCTTATAACATTCCTGGCTGACAAATTTCAGCAGGTTCTGGAAGCGGTCTTTTTCGATGTAGCCGGGAATCACGCCCAGCACTTCCATCTCCGGCGAAACAAACGCGATCGAAGGATAACCGGTTACCTGAAAGGCCCGTGTCAGTTCGCGCGGCGTATAGGTTTTACCTTTGAACGTCAACTTTTCCGTATCGTTTTCGGCATTGATCCGGATCGGAATAAAATTCCCGAACAGGTATTGATTAACGACCGGATCCGAGAAGGTCTTCTTATCCATGACTTTGCACCAGCCACACCAATCGGTATAAAAATCTATGACGACGTGCTTCTTCTCTTTGCTGGCCAGCGCCAGGCCTTCATTGAAACCGTACCAGGCCTTGCCTTCGGCGAATAATCCGGTGACGATTACCAGACTCAGTATTATCAATCCTAATTTCGTTTTCATTCCATCTCCATTCTGCTATTATTTTCTATCCTTTGATAACCTGTACGTAAATCGGTTGCAGGCCTGACCTAAAAGATTAAGGTTTCCGGAATTTCAGAAACGGTAATCGACCTGCAACTTAACGTTCCGCACTGCTCCCATATTACGTTCAATGACAACGTAATAATACTGGAAGAGGTTCTCGACACTCAGGTTGAAAGTCAGCCCGGTTGTAGGTTTAATCCGGACAAAACCACCGACAAGGTGGATCGGAACCCGTTGATCGGCGCCGGTGACCGGATTTTCCTGAAACAGTTGGACAACTTTCATTTTACTCAGGTACCGATAATCCAGACCGGCGCTGATTTCCTTCGACAGCATAATTTCTTCATTGATCACCAGACTATGATTAAAGCGGTAAGCCAGGGTCGTGTTTTCGGTCAAATTGCGCGGATCGATATAGCTATAACCGATGCGATTATGGATTGGGAGTCCCGGCATTATCCAGTCGAAGGAAATTTCCGTTCCGCTGATCCGGGCGCGGGTAACGTTCATAAAATGAATTAAATAATCCTCCGGATCGACCACCGGTTCGATCAGACGCCGGTACTGGGCTGAGAATATAGCGACGTCCAGTTCACAGCGGTCATTTTGCCAGTAAAGGCCAATTTCCTGCGCCAGACTTTTCTCGGATTTCAGGTCTGGATTAGGTTTGACTTCGAAGACAAATTGACGGGAATCAATGAACATTTCCGCAATGACCGGCGCACGAAAAGCCCAGCCCAACGACATTCTGAGCGCCAGATTCCGTCCCGCTTTAAACATCAAACCCAGTTTGGGATTGACCTGCGATTCGGTGGTCAGATCATCGACACGATGCACGTCCCAGCGCAATCCACCCGTGACATTCATTCGCGGGAAGACGGCGATTTCATCCTGGAGATAACCGGCCGCATCATAGCCGTTATGCGATCCCCAGAGGTTAGCTAACACTCTGTTCAATTTGACTTCCAGCCCGCCTGTCAAATACTGACTGGCCGTCGGCCGGACATCCATTTGCCATTCTCCGCTCACGGTATGCGATCGGGAATAGGTATCGTTATTATATAGGTCGTTTTGAAAAGCGGTATAGAAATAATTCAGGCGTGCGGTCATCGAAGTTTTTGGTGAAAATATCCGGCGATAAGTCGTCGACCACTGCAGTTTGTCAGAAAAAATCCGATCATGCCGCGTATTTTCCGGCGTGTGAAAAGGTTGGGACGGATTTTTCCATTGTGTAAAAGAACCGTGCACATCGTCTATATAATAAAAGCGCGTCGTGAGATTGCTTTGCGATTGCGTTGAATATTCCATCTTACCGTCCAGAATCGAGCGCCGGTACCAGCCATTCTGATAATACCCGCTGGAATTGTTCTGCCGAAATCCAAACTGCACGCCCAGCGCTCCAATCCGGCGGCTATGGGACAATCGAATATTAGCCGACCCCAATGGTGCATCGGTATAAATCTTGCGTTCATCGTCAGGTTTGGAATACAGACCGCCGCCCAGAGTAATCTGCGTTCGGCTTTCGTTCGGAATTGGGCGCGTGATAATATTTACCACGCCGCCCATGGCGCTGGAACCGTACAGAGCCGAACCCGGTCCTTTCAGAATCTCGATCCTCTCAAGATTATCTACCGGCAACGCTTCCCAATAAATCGAACCATTATCGAAAGAAATCGCCGGAGCTCCATCTACCAGCACGGCAACGCGACTACCGGCGCCACGCGCGTAGCCACTGCTCCCCCGAATGTTGATCTGGCCGTCGAGAATCTGGATCCCGGCTTCAAGTGGCAAAACATCTTCGAGCGTGGCCGGATTCCGTAAAACCAGCTGATCGTCAGTCATTGTCGAAATCGATACCGGTGAATCGATCTTGCGCATCGCCCTGCGAGCGCCGGTCACCACAATTTCCGGAGAATTCAGAATCTTTTGAGACAGACGAAAATCCAGAGTTGCTTTTTGTTCCGGTTCGAGACGCACTTCCTGGCTGACTGACTGAAATCCCATCATCATTACTTCGACCTGGTACCGTCCGGCGGGAATATTGGCGATATGATAAAAACCGGTCTGGTCGGAAGCCGCTCCCAGGAAGGTGCCTTTCAGAATGATATTCGCACCCGGCAGAGGTTCGCCGGTCGCCTCTGAATAGACATGCCCGGACAGATTGACATTCTGGGCGAAAAGGATCGTACCGATGAAATTGAACAATAATACAGATTTGATCAGGATAGATTTTTTTATCTTCATAATATTAAAAAGGAAGCACAAAATTAAAGTCGACCTGCATGTCAATATCGGGCGTGATTTCTTCTTCCGAAACACTGATCGTTCCCGCCGGTTGAGTCGAACCGACCGGTTTATATATCCCGAGCGGTTTGAAGTATTCCGGATGTGCTCTTAGTGAATCCTGTGGCGAGAACATGGCCTTCATGATTGGAATGCTATCCAACGCGACGATTCCTCCCAGAAAAACGCCGGGTGG
>JAZDEI010000237.1:0-22095 GCA_043808945.1 Fidelibacterota bacterium
TTACGACAGGAAACTCAGAGCACCCACTTCAATCCGAGCGTCGGCAGGACGAATATTTCATCCACGGCGAAGTCTTTTTTCTTACTCCAGGCGCCTGAGAAGTTGCGGCTGATCTCGATCTCGCCGCCGATGGAAATCGCCGGGGTAAGCTTGTACCAGAACTGCGGTTCGGATAGGATCACGATCTTTTTCGAAGGATAAGCATCCGCACCGGTGCTCCAGATATCTACGAAGCCGCTGATTTCTAATTTGCGCCAGAGATAATACCAGACATACGTCAACTGGAAGGTCAGTCCATCGGTGTTGAGTTCCTTGCGAACTAAGAAATCAACCGGGAACGTCTGCTTGCCGACCTGTAAAACGTACTGCGCGCCGCCCAACCAGACCGGATTGAAGGAAAATGTATTGGTCAGGCCGTCATTGTACTGAATTGTGGCCGAGAGATTTTTCAGTTTCGGCACTTTGAAATACCGGGCAATTTCGCCGTAAGCCAGCGAAGCACTTTTAACTTTACCACTATCACAACGGTTATAGTCTAAATCGATAAAAGCATAGGTCGCGCCGAATTTATCGGTCTTGTACATCTCGAGCGTCGAGGTCAGGTGCCGGCGTCCGAAGTCGTAGTTCAGTTGCAGATTTTGTGCGCGTGCCATTAACGGCAGTGCAATCAGCAGAATAGTAAATAGTTTCTTATTCATTGTCTTCCTTCGAGTAAATCTTATAAAATTTCTTGAGTTCTTTGTTGAAAAAAGCTTGGCGCTTATCGACCTGGGCCAGACCGAGAAATGCCAGTCCGAGCGCTAATAAAACGAGTAAAACCGCCAGGGCCAGCACCACACCTTCCGTATGGATTTCGTGCCCGCCGAAGATGTTCGGGCGAATTCCGACGCCAATAAAAATTATCAATCCGGCCACAAACCCGGACGAAATCAATACAACGCCAATCAACCCATTCACTCCCTCGACATTCCCGCTATAGACAACGATCAGCCAGGTAATCAGACCGGCGAGTAAAAAGATCAGGCCTATATAAAAATAGCCAAGTACGGCAGCGACGGCAAAGGCCAGCATGGCCACCCCCAGAATAATATAACTGTAAACGATCCGATCATGTGATTCCATATTTTCCTCTTTTATTTAGTGACCACACTGATGATTCGGTTTTCGGTCCGGCTGTCAATGACCGGCTGGGCCTTGACGGCCTCGATTAAAATGTCCCGGCCGATGACATTGGTCGGTGTGATTTTCACGGCGGATGGCGCCAGACCGAAGAAACGTTCAAACTGGCCGGTCACAAAATTATTGGTGACGAAAGCGTAGCGCTTGTCGTCGCCCACCGGCTGGCCGGAGACGCTGACTTTTATCAGTTTCTTTTCAGCCTCATTGTACTCATAAGAGAGCCCTGAAACCTGCAATAGATCACGCGGGTTGTCGAGGCGGTATTGCAGCATGAATTTCAACTGTTTCCCGGTTACTTCAACTTTTTCGATCGTGTTGTCGAACGGCGAAATTTCCCAGAGATCGCGCACGCGGATCGGCCCGGCCTTCAGATCTTTCCGGATGCCGCCACTGTTCATGAAGGCGATATCGGCCAGAAAACGGGCGCGGGTTACGTCGCAAATCCAGTCGCCGATGTTCGACTCCCCGTGACTGTCGCGCCGCCAGTCCGTAACCAACCGGCCAATGACCTTATCCATTTCAGTGGCGATGTTCGCTTCGAGTGAATCGACGACCTGTGCAACTGCCGGAGAGGGTTTGACCCGGCCGAGTCGCGTTTCGATCGATTCATAACTATACGAAGCGATGCTTTTTTGCTTTTGATCGACGCCGACTTTCAAACAACCCAGATTGCGGCCGTTGGAACCGGCCTGGCAGATCAAAATATTGTTGACCTTCAGCGGTTGTCTTAAATAAGTATGCGAGTGGCCGCCGATGATCACATCGACTCCGGTCAACTGCGTGGCTAACAGCGAATCCTCCTCGGCGCCGTAATGACTCAACAGGACGATCAGGTCGGTTTGCGGTTCGACCTCGGCCACGTACTTGCGGATTTGCGTTACCGGATCGAGGATGCCGAGACCTTTGATGTTTTGCGGTAAAGCTAACGTCCGCATGTCCGCCGTAATTACCCCGATGACCGCAATTTTCAGCGGGCCGGACCGGACAATAGTATAGGGTTTGACGAACAGATCGCTTTTAGTGGAATCATAAAGGTTGGCGGAAATGACCGGAAAATTGGCGCGGGACAGCACTTCTTTGAGATTATTGATACCATAGTCGAATTCATGATTGCCGATCGTAAATCCAGACGGCAATATTTTATTCAGGATTAAAATCTGAGAGAGGCCGTGGGTCAGGTTAGAGACCGGCGAGCCCTGAAAATCGTCCCCGGCATTTAACACGACGGCGGCCGGATACAGATTGCGCAATGAGTCGATATAACCGGCTAAGTTCGCATAGCCGCCCACGTAGTAATCAGCTCGGCCCGGCTTGTAAGGAATATTAGAACTATGGAAATCATTCCAGTGTAAAATTACCGCTGTCGGGATATTGGCGGTGCCGGCCTGAATCGGGGAGAATAATTCGGCGAGAACCAGGAAAATGCCTGTAAATATCTTCTTCACACTCACACCCTTTTGATTAACATACCTTTTTCATTAGTGGGAGAATTTCATTATATTGACGAGCAAAATCAAGTTTTTTAAAATTTGGCAGATATTGATAAACTCAGGAGAATGACTTTTTAGTATGATCAAGATCGGAGTCGTCGGAGCCGGTAATTTCGGGCGCTGGCACATTAAAAATCTGAAGAGTATGCCGACCGCCGAATTGGTCGGTTTTTTCGATATAAATCCGGAGCGTTCGGCACAGATCGCGGCCGAATATCAGGTGCGGGCTTATCCCTCGCTGGAGAAACTGCTGGACGATTGCCAGGCTGTTTCGATTGTCGTGCCGACTCATTCGCATTACAGCGTGGCGAAAGCCGTGATCGCGCGCGGACTGCATCTGTTCTGTGAGAAACCTTTCATGGAAACGATCACCGAAGCCGATGAAATCATTCAACTGGCGCGGGCAAAAAATCTCGTCTTGCAGGTCGGACATGTGGAGCGCTTCAATCCCGCCTTAACGGGACTCGACCGGTTTCGGATCGAACCGTTATTCATCGAGTCCCATCGCATCGCCCCTTTCCGGGGCCGCGGCATGGACGTGGCGGTCATTCTGGAACTGATGATTCATGACATCGATTTGATTCTTGCATTGGTCAGTGCGCCAATCGTTCAGGTAGAGGCTTCCGGAGCGCCGGTTCTGACCGATAATATCGATATTGCCAACGCTCGTCTGCGTTTTGCTAACGGTTGTGTGGCGAATGTTACCGCCAGCCGGATTTCCAACAAACAGATGCGCAAACTGCGAATTTTCCAGCGAAATGCTTATTTCTCAATCGATATGCTTAAAGGCGTCACTGAAATTTATAGCCTGTCCCGCGAAACCGGCCCGCTGCCGGACGGCACGATCCAGATTACCGAATTACCCGACCAGAACGGTTCACCCAAACGAATCCTCTACCATACTCTGCAAAACCAGGAAGGCAATGCCCTTTATGACGAGTTAAATTCATTCGTTCAGGCGATTGAGACCGGCCAGCCACCGCGCGTCACCGGCGAGGATGGTAAAAGAGCGCTGGAGGTCGCGATCCGGATCGTCGAAAGTATTCAGGCTGGTTTGGGGAGTTTAATCTGATGGATATACGTCGATTATTTTTCAAAATGCGCGGTTATACTCCGATTCCGTTAGTCTTGATTCTGATTTACCAGTCTAACATGATCCGGAACCTGGCAATCGTCGGCGTATTGCTGGCTTTGAGCGGTGAATGGATCCGGTTAAATGGCGTGCGCGCGGCCGGCGGACGCACCCGCACCCGCAAAGTCGGCGCCAAAGAGCTATGCACCTGGGGACTTTTCGCGCATGTCCGGAATCCGCTTTATATCGGCAACGCCCTGATCTACTTCGGAATGTTACTATTGGCCGGCGGACGCTGGTTGCTGCCCCTGACTATCCTGGCGGTTGTCTACTTATTACTCCAGTACGGCCTGATAATTTCGCTCGAAGAAGAAACCCTGACCAATCTTTTCGGCGCTGAGTACGAAAAATACAAAGCTAATGTCCCGCGCCTTCTGCCACGACTGAAACCCTGGGAAACCGGCGGCGAACCGAAATTCCTGTCCTGGCCCAAGGTGATCCGCACCGAGAAAACGACTTTGATGGTTTTTGGTATTTTCGTGATAGCAGTAATTATCAAAGAGCTGCTGTATGCCGGGCGGTAAAATTTTCATCTCGGCCGGCGAATTATCCGGCGACCTGCACGGCGGCAAACTAATTTCAGCCCTGAAAAATCTCAACCCGTCGACTAAAATCGGAGCTATCGGAGGTGATAACATGGCCGCCGCCGGTGCGGAATTGCTTTTTCACATTCGCGAGACCTCATTCATGGGCTTTACTGAAGTTATCCGGCACATGCCATTCATAGCGCGGCTCTTCCGCCGAACCCTGCAATTTGTCGATGAATTCAAGCCAGACGTAGTTGTATTGATCGACTATCCCGGTTTCAATCTGCGTCTGGCAAAAGCCGTTACCCGGCGGCAGATACCGGTGGTCTATTATATCACGCCGCAGGTCTGGGCCTGGCATCAGTCGCGTGTCAAACAAATTCGCCGCTATACGCGTGAAGTGTTCTGTATTTTACCATTCGAGGCGCCCTGGTTTCAGGAGCGCGGCGTGCAGGCGACTTTCGTCGGTCATCCACTGCTGGATCAAATTGAATCCTCTTCATCCGCGACCGATGCAATTGATATCGGCAGTGGCGCGCCATTGATCGGTCTTTTCCCCGGCAGTCGCCAGCAGGAGGTCGACAAACATTTGCCGTTAATGATCTCAGTCGCGCAGGCTCTGCGCCAGAATTTTCCGGCTTTGCAAGCGGCTGTGGCGGTCGCGGCCGACATCGATCCCCAGAATTACAAAAACAAGTATCCGCACGAATGGCTGACCTGGCATAAAAACAGCAACCGCAAGTTGATTAATGCCTCTGATGTTCTGATCATGGCTTCCGGGACGGCCACACTGGAAGCAACGATTGCCCAAAAACCTTTCGTGGTTATTTACCGCGTGTCGCCTTTGACCTATTGGCTCGGGAAAAAACTGATCAAGGTGCCATTCATCACCATTGCCAATTTGATTGCTGGGAAAAAAGGCATCACCGAACTGATCCAGCAGGACGCCAGCGTTGACAATATCGTTAGTGAGGTGTCTTTGATTCTGCGCGACCGGAAACATGCGGATGAGATCCGCGACTTTCTCCAAAATGTCAACCGGCTGTTGGGTGAACCGGGCGCTTCCGTACGCGCCGCCAAAATCATCCTGAATTACTTGCCAAATCATATCTGATCTCCAATGAATCTGAATTTTCTGAAATGGCTTATGTATCCGGCGGCCTGGCTGTACGGTCTGATTACCCGGCTCAGGAATCTTTTGTATGATCGGCGCATATTTGCATCTGTGAAAATGCCGGTTCCGGTTATAGCAGTCGGCAATATCACGGCGGGCGGCACCGGTAAAACACCGTTTGTGATCGCACTGGCCGAATTTTTGACCGGGAAGGGTTTCCGGATTGCGATCATCACACGCGGCTACCACCGTCAGACAAAAGGACAGGTAATCGTTGCCGACGGACAGCAAATTTTAGCGACCTCGCAACAGGCCGGCGACGAACCATATATGATGGCCCAAAAATTATCCGGCGTGGTAATTATTGCCGATGCCGATCGGGTCGCCGCCGCACAGACTGCCGTGGATAGATTTGCCTGCAACCTGATTATTGCCGACGATGCTTTCCAGCACCGACGGATAGACCGCGATCTCGACATTGTACTCTGGGATCGCCAGGCCGCACCAAAGGATGAAGCATTGCTCCCGGCCGGGCGTTTACGCGAATCTCTGTGCGGTTTGAAGCGCGCCGATTTCGTGGTTTTCACCAAATCGGATGAAATCCCGGCAGATCAACAGGCCTGTCTGCAATCAGTAAATCCGCACCTGAAATTTTTTGCGGCGCCGCTGGCGATTACCGCCGTCTGCGATCGATCCGGCCGAGCGGTAGCGCCTGCCGATCTCGCTCTTCTAAATGTTCTCGCATTTTGCGGTCTCGGAAATCATATGCAGTTTGAGGCAACCGTCCGGCAATTGAATCTCAATCTGGTCACCTTTCGCCGTTTTTCCGATCACCACAAATATACCGAAAGCGATCTTCGGCATTTGGTCGACGAAGCCCGGCAAATGCAATGTCCCTTTTTAATCACCACCGAGAAAGACGCCGTCAACCTGCCGAAAACTGTGCAGGAATCAGATAAAATTCTGATCCTGAAAATTGAATTGAAATTGGATGAAAAATTAAAGGCGGCCGTTTTGGAAAACGTACCGCCTTCATCGGATTTTATCGCTTAATTATTTGTTGCCGACAGCCCAAACGATCACGCCGATCAGCGCCAGGAGCGAGATCGTATCCCGCAGAAACGAGAGTCGCCGTGTGCCGGGATTATTGAAAACGTGCACCTGAAATTCCTGAAGCGTGCTCCAGCCATGTGAATCCACAACTTCCAGTACAATGTCATTGACTCCTTTTTGAGCCTTGCGCGGCGTCCATGTTACCATACCGGTCTCCGGATCGAAGTTGGCATACTTCGGCATACGCACGACTTTATAGGTCAACGGATCACCATTGGCATCTTCGGCTTCGAGCTGATATTCGTATTTCAAATTGGTGAGCGCCACCGGTTTGGGGACGGAGAGAATACGCGGTTTGACATTGACATAAACCCGTTTTTTCTGAGTGTCCTGGGCCAGGCCGTCACTGACCTTCACCGTGAAGAAATGTCCATTAATCTGCAGGTCGGTTGGTCGCCATGAGATGACGCCCTGCGGAGAAATCACCATGCCATCCGGCGCATTAAGCAATTCAAAACTTAATTTACTGTCAGTATTGAGATCGGCGACTTTGACTTCATATTGCCATAATGTATTGACGTAAGCATTGGTGTCGGGGCTGGAGGTGATATTCGGTGGATAATTGACATAAACCTGGGCATGTTCTTCGGCTGAAAAATAACCGTCCGTGACGGTGTAGGAAATCGATTGGAAATCGAATTGAGTGGCAGTCGGTGTCCAGGTAATCAGTCCGTCGCCATCCATCGTCAAGCCGGCTAACGGATCTTTCAGACTAAAGGTGTATAAATAGCGCCGCACCGGACGGGTTACCTTGGGTGTGCTCATATTCAGATTGCTGAAAAATGATTCGACGATCTGCGAAGCCTCCATACCTTTGGCGGTCTGTAAATTATAGACAAAAACCACTTTGTTGCTGTCTTCGAAGATATCCTGGAAAAGGTTTTTGGGAACGCCGGTCGCGCTACCCGGTGTTACTGACAACGGAAAAGATTTACGATAACGTTCGATGTATTTACCAATATTGTTGCGCACCGCATCGTCGAGAATCCGGGTTTCAAGGAGGCCGGACTGACGCCAATTTTCGACTCTCGGAGAAACCATATAACAGGCTAAATACGCCCCCTTGTTATTGTCACTTATCACCGACTGGTAAGTGTATTTTTTCCCAATGGCCGTCATGTTTGGTGCCGTGGATTGAATGCTGACGGGATGGTTGACAAACAGCGCAAACGCCAGGTTGTCGGTATCGTAACCGTCGCTGATTTCGATAAGGAAATCGTACCAGTCGAACTGCTCGAACGACGGCTTCCAGAGAATTTCACCGGATGCGCTGATCGTGGCGCCCGCCGGGCAATTCAACAATTTATAGGTAATGACGGCGTCGCGATTCTCGTCGCGCACTTCCATCTGGAAGTGGAATGTTTCGCCGATCTGGATAATGTCGCGTGACGGAATTGTCGTGGTAATCTTCGGCACACTATTTACATAAACGGTAAAAGTGCGGATTTCCTTCTTACCGCTCCACGAAATCGTGGCGGAATTTTTATGTAATCCAAGTTGTGAATCGGCCGGCACCCAGGTAAACAGTTTATTGGCCAGGTCGAATTTCATTCCCGGCGGTATATCAACGTTGACATTCAGGTTTTTAGTATCGTCAAGGCTCAGACCGGGAATATTCAATGTATATCGGACCGACTCGCCGGGATGGGTCAAAATGTCCGGCTTGACAATTTTCCGTCCACCTGAAGAAACGGCTTGCCGGTTTTCGCCTTCACCCAGCGGCGATAAAGCGATCTCTTCACCTTCCAACCCGGAAAGTTGTTGTTTCAATAAGTCCATTTCCGAGAAGGGCGTGGCGGTTATTGGCTCTTTTGCATTTACTTTGTCTTCTTGCGCCAGGACAGAATCCACGGCGCCCAGGACAGTCTCAACCAGCCCCTGCTCGGCCAACGCATTGACATCTTCCAGCGACCAGTAACAGAGGCCGTGCTGGTCAAAATTCTGGTGCAGGAACGGTGCCACTATTGCTCCCGTTTTTTTCCCGGAAGCGGAAATGACCGGGGCAATCGATAGATACTTGATGTTATTTAAAACGGGATTCGAGTACATTTTGTTGTTGTACAATTTCAGGTCGGATAGATTTCCACTCAGACCATACTCATATCGATTAATATTGACGCTGTTTGCCTGTATCATTAAAATATCGGCCAGGTTATTGTCATTTATATCTGTCAATGCAATGGCTGAAATTTTGGTATTCCCGGGAAACATCAACGCCGATTTTAAAACACCGGTCTCCCTCCATAAAATCTGGGCGCCGCCACTGCGCAAAGGCAGAACGAACTCGGTAAATCCATCGCCGTCCAAATCACCGGCGGCGATCTGCGCCAGATCAAAATCATTACGATTTATTCCGGAATATTTATAGGTGCAAAGTGGTTCCTTCAGATCGGCACGATAAATCTCTACTTCCAAATCCTGCTTGCCACCGAAGATGGCGATTTCATCACCCGTCGCCGCGTCCACATTGGCAACGATCGCCCGAAAAGGCTGCAGACCAAGCAATACAGGCAATTTGCCGGAGTAGTTCATTACGGATAGCTTTCCGGCGTTAGCGCCGGATGGATTTGTAATGATGCTGATATTGCGTCCCGGTCCGGCCGAAGAAATCACCAGATCGCGACGGCCATTACCATCCACATCACCGACACTTAAATAAGTCGGGCGTGGCCTGATCGAAAAGACGGAATCCGCAGTCAGGCGCGCAAATGGTTCCTGGTCAAAGCCCCCGGCATATTGAAACAACAACAACCAGCCGGGCTTAGTGTCTATTCCGGTTTCCGTAATGCTTAATGTGGCAGCAAGGACCGGCGATCCGTTTTTATTCCAGTCGACAACCGCCAGATCGGTAAAATCGCCTTTGACATCCTGCGGCAGATTGTATTTCCACTGAATGGCAAAATCACCGGACGCCGATTCCTCAAGATGTACCAGATAAGTACTGCGCGGAACCATTTGACCGCGCCCGTCGACCAGGCTGGCGATTCCGACGACATCCAGATTATCATCATTATCAAAATTGAATCCACCGGCAATTTTGATCAGGACGGTATTGCTCTGCTTGAACGGAAATATCTCCGGTTCTCGCGATTGGCCGCACAGTAAAGCGTAATTGGCAAATAAAATCACCAAACACGCCACAAAAAAGGAAGTGATCTTAAACTTCATCTTTGTTTTCCAGATATTTCATTAAAAAAAATGTCTAACCATTGCCAAGAATATATTCGCGTCCCGACAAAAAATCAAGCAAAAAAGTATATCCGCATATTTCTATTATAAACTTAATCTTTCTGAAACATTGCATCTTACAAGACCTATTTAAAGCAAAAGATTAAAATTTGCCGGCCGACTGTCGATTTTAACCGATAGCATAACATCAAAATGTTGTGTAAAAATAACATCTCACCACATGATTTAGTCCTTTTAGACATACGGACCAGATTCATTAAATTAGGCTTCACCAATCTGCTTTAAAACGAGAAAATATCACCGACAACTAAATTTCCCGCCTGAAAAACATTATTACCTCCTCGAAAGTAGTTTGAAAATAGATGAAGAATTGCTAATATTTGCCGTAAATAGCGAAGGTAACGTGGTCAAACCAACGATCTTTTCCGCAACCCGCGGAAAAATCTTGTCTCAAAAGAATGGAAATCTTTTTGCATGAAAGTTCTGACGCTTAATTCGGGCAGTTCGTCTGTAAAATACCAGTTTATCGATACAAACACCCGGGAAGTACTTTGTAAGGGGCTGGTTGACCGGATCGGAATAAGTGGTACCAGTTTAACTCATAAACGCAGCGACGGACACCAGGTTGTCATTACCGACAATATAGTTGATCATCAAACCGCCGTCAATTGTATACTGGACATTCTGATCGATAAAAATCACGGGGTTGCGAAAAGCCTGGCGGAAATAGCAGCGGTCGGTCATCGGTTGGTTCATGCCGGCGCAAGTTTTAAAGAATCCATTCTGATCAATGAAGCAGTCCGCGCGAAACTATACGAATGTATCGAATTTGCGCCTCTGCACAATCCACACAACATCAAAGGCATCGAAGCCAGCATGAACAAACTGCCCAATACGCCCAATGTTGGTGTTTTCGATACGACTTTCCACATTAACATGCCAGACTATGCCTATACTTACGGGATTCCTTACACCTATTATGAAAAATACGGAATCCGGCGCTACGGATTTCATGGCAGTTCCCACTATTTCGTTGCTCACCGGGCGGCCGAAATCGTCGACACGCCGATTGACATGCTGAATATTATCACTTGTCATCTCGGCAACGGTGGCAGTATTGCGGCGGTCAAAGGCGGTATTTCAATCGACACATCGATGGGCTTCACGCCCCTGGAGGGCCTGGTTATGGGCACACGTTGTGGCGACATCGATCCCGGTTTGATTTTTACAATCGCCAACCGGGAAAATTTTTCGGTCGATCAGGCCAACGCCTTTTTTAACAAACAATGCGGGATGAAAGGACTCTCCGGCCTGTCCAGCGACATGCGTGAGATTGAAACTGCCGCCGCTGAAGGCAACCAACGCGCCCGGTTAGCGCTGGATGTCTACTGCTACCGCGTTAAGAAATATGTGTCCGCTTACATTGGCGTTCTGAATGGCGCCGATCTGATCGTTTTTACGGGAGGCATCGGAGAAAACTCGCAATTCGTGCGGGAACATTCCCTGGCCAACCTTGAAAATCTGGGCGTCAGTGTCGATCCTGAGCGCAATAAGACCGCTCGGGGCGTCGAAAGTGTTATCAGTAGCAACGAATCAAAAATTAAAGTTCTGGTAGTGCCGACTAACGAGGAACTAGTAATCGCTTTGGAAACCGAAAGGATCATAAAATCCGGTCAATGAACCGCTTTTTTACTGAAATATTTGCCAATTCTAAAAAAAAATATCTTCCCGACGGAAGAATTTCTTGACATTTTAAAAATTGTCTCTTAACATTTAAACATTAAGAATGCATTAAACAAACCTTAAGGAGGAAATTAAAATGGCAGAAAAAGTCGTGAAATGTGGCGTCAAAAAAGAAAAAGGGTACCTTTACTACCTCGACAAAAACGGTAATGTTGCCCGTTCAAAAATGGCCCGTGGCGGAAATAAGGGCGGCGGCGCCGAAGTCGTAGCGAAATGTGGCGTAAAAAGAGTAGAAGGCTATCTCTATTTCATTGATAAGAATGGAGACGTCGCTCGCGCCAAAATGGCACGCGGCAGAAAGTAAATCAAGCATATTTTCTGCTTTTTATTAATAACAATAAGACTCCGTTTCACGGCGGAGTCTTTTGTTTTATTTAAAATAGGCTTATTTTACGGGTAGTTTTTATTCGGTGCCACCTTGAAAGACAATAAACTCATTCGAAAAGACTGGAATCTGTTAGCGTTATGCGGAGCATTGCTCCTGATTTCGGTCTTTTATCTCGGGCGTAATTACCGCAAAGCGTTCCCGGCAAATGATCTGGACTTCAAGATTTCACGATCGGAATCACGTATTCAGGCCGAAAGTTTTTGAGTCGTCTGGATATTAATCTGACCGGCTATCATCACGCCGTGATCTTCGACTACGATGAACTGCCCAAGATATTCATCGAAAAAGAGGTCGGACTGGAAGAGGGTGCGCGGTTGCTGAACCAGGATTTCCCGATCTGGCGCTGGTCGAATCGCTGGTTTCGGCCGCTTTCCCGCGAAGAGGTCAGGGTTGGCCTTTCTCCGGACGGCAGAATTACCTATTTCGAGCATATTTTGCCGGAAGAATCTGCGGCTCCGGTACTATCTATTGAATCCGCGCGGAAAACCAGCCGGAATTTTCTGGTTTCGATCATGCAACAGGATGCCAACGAATGGGAATTCATCGAAGACAAAACTGACATTAAGCCCAACCGCATTGACTATTACTTCACTTATAAAAAAAGGGGAATTGAGGTTTTTAACGCCACTTATCGGCTGGAGATCGGAGTTCAGGGCGATAAAATCGGCAAGTACCGTGAATATCTGAAATTGCCGGAGCAATGGGTTCGCAGTTATCAGCACATGCGTTCATTGAACTCGACCACCGCAGTATCAGCCGATATATTCTTTCTCCTGATCCTGATCGCCGCGCTAATCGTTTTCATTATTCACCTGAATAAAAAAAATGTGCGTTTTAAGACCGCCCTGTGGTTCGGCCTGATTACTTTTATTCTGCAGTTAGCCAGTCAGATTAATGAATTACCAATAAAAATTTACGCCTTTGATACTAACCAGTCCCTGGGCAATTATTATGGCGATTATTTCATCCAGACTTTCCTGATAGCTTTGCTTTACGGCCTGTTAGTCATGGTAATAACCGGCGCCGGCGAAGCACTTTATCGCAAGGCCTATCCGGATCATTTTGCATTGACCAGGATTTTTAGTCCGGCCGGCATACGCACCAAATCATTTCTGATAAGTTCGATTTTTGGACTAAGTCTGGCAGTGGTTTTCATCGCTTTCCAGACCGGTTTTTATTTAATTGCGAATCACTTCGGAGCCTGGGCGCCGGCCGAAGTCACTTATTCGGACGTACTGAACACCTATTTTCCATGGATTTTCGTGCTCCTGGTCGGATTCACTCCGGCAGTAACCGAAGAATTTACTTTCCGGTTGTTTGCGATTCCATTTTTCTCAAAAATCACCCGGTCGCGGCTTCTGGCGGTGTTGATACCGGCACTGATTTGGGGCTTTGCACACGCCAATTATCCGAATCAGCCTTTCTGGATCAGAGGTGTCGAGGTCAGTATGTTTGGCATCTTCGTCGGCCTGATTTTCCTGAGGTTCGGAATTCTGACGGTTTTGGTATGGCATTACACCGTCGATGCAATTTACTCGGCGTTTTTCCTGGTTAAAACCGGACAGCCGTATTTAGTCGTGACCGCCAGCCTGGCCGCCGGTCTGATTATTCTGCCGGTGCTGTATAACCTTTTCTGTTACTGGAGAAAGCGTAATTTTGAAACTGCCTCCGGATTGCTGAATGACAACGCCGATATTTCACCGGAACCCATCACAGTTGAACCGGAAATTCCGACCGAAATGCCAGGCGTCCTGACTTATGAAAAATTCTCACCGCGTAAAATCCGAATCAGCCTGATCCTGACCGCCGTCTTCCTGTTAATCTTGCTGATACCGGTCCAAAAAGCCGGTGAGTTTTATCGCTATCCGATTCCAAAAGATGAAATCAAAAACACGGCGGCAGAATTTCTGTCAGAAAAAGGTGTCGATCCGGGAAATTTTCATATTGCGCTGGGATTGATTCAGAACTACGACCAGCTGATGGGGAAATATATCATTCAACATGCGTCTCTGGAACAATTGAATACCATCCTGGCACAATATCTGCCCGACATGATAACCTGGGAAGTTCGTTTCTTCCGATCCGGTGAGCGCGACGAATATCGCGTATACGTGCATCCCATGAACAATAATGTCGTCACTTTCAACCATATTCTGGACGAAACCGCCCCCGGAATCAATCTTTCCAAAGAAAACGCGCTACTGTGCGCCGAGGGGTTTTTATCCCGGCAGAATATCAACCTGCCCGATTTTAAATTGGCCGAATCCAACTCCCAGGCATTACCTAACCGTACCGATTACAATTTCATCTGGGAATCCGCCGAAGGGCACCCGGCTAACGTCGCCGAGGCTAAACTGCGCCTTAAAATAACGGTCAAAGGCGACGAGATCGCTTCCTATTCGACCGATTACAAAATTCCCGAAGAGTGGATTCTATCTCAGATCCGCCGTACAACCATGCAATCGGTCATGACCGCGATCCAGATAATTTTACTGATCCTGATAATTCTATGGGCAGTCCTTTATTTATTAAAAAAACAGACCGCTGGTTCAGCGAGATGGCAAACAGCTGTCCGGCTCGCCCTGGGAATTGCTGGTCTGTCCATCATTGCCGGTTTACTAAATCACTCCGGGGCGCTACTAACCTATGACACCAGCTGGTCGCTGACGAACTGGAATTTCCTGTGGTTATTATTAATTATCCTGAAGGCTATCGGCGTGGCAGGGGTGTGTGCTCTTTTGTTATTTTGTATCGACCTTTTATTCCCCAGCGCCCGTCTGACTCTCCGAAAAACGTTTCGGTCGCAATATTCACCGGATGCTCTTATAGCGGCAGCTGTCATTATCAGCGGCCTTTTCGCATGCGGCCGCATTACTAATTTGGCGATCAGCCAGATTAATCCGGCAACTATGGCCGGATATTTTCCAATCACAAACCTGGAAGAATCGGCTTTCCCGTTTGTTGATGTTGCCCTGGCAATTCTTTTCAGGTCTGTTTTAGCCCTCGGCGCAGTGACAATTGCCAGATTTCTGCTGAGAAACCTGATCGGCCGCACCGGTTTGCAGGTCTTGTTCATAATCGGCGTAACGGCTGTCTTTGTCCCGGATAATTATCTTTCGCTGGCCGAATATTTCGCTAATTATCTGCGCCTGTTATTGCCTTTATTGTGGGTTTTTATCAGCCTCAGATATTTTCTGGGCAACAATCCACCGGCTTGTGTTTACACGACAATTGGTTATTTTGCGGTCAGTCAAATTGTACATGTAATGACAGACGGTTCTCCGAACGGGCGCTTTACGGCCGCTTTCTGGATATTGTTGATATTGATTATGATCCTGTGGCTTGTCACAGAAAAACGAGATTTGAATCTAAGATATTTAGTAAAACGATATCTTAAATAATAAGTGTTTAAAGGACAACTCATGGAAAGCGCCCCGACCGAAGAAACAAAGTCAAACATTCCCTGTGAATATGAGGGAAATCCGGCTTTAAACGCCGAGATTGTCGCCACACCTCCGGCCGTTCAGCATTTTATCGCCGATCTGTGCGACAAGGTTCAGAAGCTGTCAAAGATCGGCGCGGCCCTTTCGGCCGAACACAATTTGCCCAAATTGCTCCAGATGATCCTGGAAGAGGCCCGCCTTTTTACCAATGCCGACGGCGGTACCCTTTATATGATGAATGACGACGGCAAATTGCTCAATTTTGAAATCGTCCAGACCGATTCGCTTAACATTCGGATGGGCGGGACTTCCGGTAATCCGATCAATTGGTACCCCGTGCACCTGTTTTTAGCGGATGGCCAGCCGAACCATGCCATGGTTTCGGCGCATGTCGGACTGACCGGAGAAGTTATCAACATCCCGGACGTTTATGACGTCGAAGGTTTCGATTTCACCGGCACGCGCGCTTTCGACAATAAAACCGGCTATCGTTCGAAGTCCATGCTGGTAGTGCCGATGCGTAATCACGAGGATGTAATTATCGGCGTTTTGCAGATTATCAACGCCCGCGATTCCCGGACAAATGCGGTCATACCTTTTTCGGCTTCCGATCAGGGTTTGATAATTTCACTGGCTTCACAGGCCGCCGTTTCCATTACCAATACCCGGCTGATCCATGACCTGGAAAATTTATTCGAATCATTTATCCAGGTCATTGCCTCCGCAATCGACGAAAAATCGCCTTATACCGGTGGTCACATCGAGCGGGTTGCCGAACTCACGATGTCAATCGCCAAAAAGGTCAATGAAATCGACTACGGCAAATATGCCGATTTCTTTATGAACGAAGATAATTTAAAAGAACTGCGCATCGCGGCCTGGATGCACGATATCGGTAAAATCACAACCCCGGAATATGTGGTCGATAAATCCATGAAATTAGAGACGATTTACGACCGGTTGAACACCGTTCAGGCCCGCTTTGAAATTCTCAAACGCGACATCAAAATCAAATTACTCGAAAAATATTGCACTCCAACCGGCGATCCGGCTGAACGTACCAGCAGTTACCTGGCGGAATATTCTCAGAACATTAAAGACATAAAGGAAAATTATAAATTTCTGCAAACGGCCAATATCGGCGGCGAATTCATGGCGCCCGACAAACAGGAACGCATCCGGCAGATTGGTCAAACCGAATTCGAAATCGACGGGGAAAAACACCCGCTCCTGACTGCCGAAGAGATCGACAATCTCTGTATTCCACGCGGCACACTGACGGACAGCGAACGGCTGATTATCAATAATCACGTCGTCGTCACGATCAAAATGCTGGAAAAATTACCTTATCCGAAAAAATTGCGCCGGGTACCCGAATTTGCCGGCGGCCATCACGAAAAACTCGACGGTTCCGGCTATCCCAATCACCTGACCGACGCTCAACTTTCGGTACAGGCTAAAATCATGGCGCTGGCCGACATTTTCGAAGCATTGACCGCCCGCGATCGTCCTTATAAAAAAGGAAAAACTCTCTCGGAAGCCATGAAAATCATGAACTTTATGGCGCGCGACCGGCATATCGATCCGGAATTATTCCGGATTTTCGTCAAAGAAAAAATCTATCTCGAATATGCCGAAAAACACATGGCCCCCACCCAGATCGACGAAATTCAGATCGATCTCTGAACCGCCGAACTTCCCGAAATTAATTCGATGACGGCCCCTTTTAAACGCAACCAGGAAGTGGATTTGACCATCGATGACCTGGCATTCGGCGGTCAGGGACTTGCCCGCGTGAACGATTTTATCGTTTTCTTCCAGCGTAGCGGCACACCCGGCGAACGCGTGAAAGCCCGGATCAAAAAGATCAAAGGTAATTACGCAGAAGCCCGGATTGAATCTGTCCTGGCGAAAAGCCCGCTGGAAATTGCGCCGCCCTGCCCGTATTTCCGCTACTGCGGCGGATGCCGTTTCCAAAACCTGCCTTATGAACGGCAACTGGAATTCCTGACGCGCCAGGTCGTTGAACTATATCAGCATCTTGGTGGTTTTCGGAATGTGCCGATCCACCCGATCATTCCGGCCGAAAGCATTTACCGCTACCGCAATAAAATGGAGTTTGCCTTTTCCGATCGGCGCTGGTTGTTTCCAGAAGACGACCTGAGCCGGCCGGCCGATTTCGCACTCGGATTACGAACTCCGGATAATTACTACAAGGCCGTCGATATCGACGATTGCCTGATTGCACCGGAAGAGTCTGCCACGATTATCCGTCTTGTCAGGGATTTCGCCCGTCAAAATAATCTGGCGCCTTATAACTTCCAGTATCATAAAGGCTATCTGCGCCATTTAGTAGTACGCAAGGGCGTCTTAACTAACCAGATAATGATCAATTTCGTGACAGCCGCCGATTCACCCGGTATGCTCCGGCCGCTGGTCGATATTTTAATGGAAAACCTGAAAAACGTCTGTTCGATTATCAATACGGTCACCCGAAGCGTCAGCGGCACAACGACCGGAGAGATCACTCATTTACTGGCCGGACAACCGTATATCACCGACAAAATCGGCGATCTGACCCTGAAAATCTCGCCGGAGTCTTTTTTCCAAACGAATACCCGGATGGCAAACCGGCTCTATGACGTCATCCGGCAATTCGCCCGGCCGGAAGCACACCAGATAATCTGGGATTTATATTGCGGCGCCGGCAGCATTGCGCTTTTCCTGGCGCACGATTGCCGGAAAGTAATCGGCCTCGAAATAGCCGCGGCCGCTATCGCCGATGCACAGGAAAATGCCAGCCGGAACGCGATTACAAACGCCGATTTTATGACAGTTAATCTGGAAAAATGCTGCGGCAGTGAGCCGTCTTTACTGCAAAATCTTCCGGCGCCGGATACGATCATTGTCGATCCGCCGCGTGGCGGGTTGACGCCACCCTTGATCGTCGAAATGCTAAATATCCGACCGGCCAGAATAATATATATCTCCTGTAATCCGGCCAGCCAGGTGCGCGATCTTAAAGAACTGACCGCCGACGGCTTTTATCGGATCACCAACGTCCAGCCGCTGGATTTATTTCCGCACACGCCGCATATCGAAGTAGTCACGGCGCTGGAACGGCAATAAACGAATATCAAACACAGAACCGCGTTCCGGATTTATTAACTCTATTGACATTCGTCATTATCATGATTAATATCTACTTGAAATTAATACTAATTTAACAGGGAGATAACCAATGGAAATAACGGACAACGGGAATGGAATTCAGACGGTTTACGTCGATAGTAAATTTGACACCGTGACTGCACCGGCAGTCGAAAAGGCAATGCTGGCGCTGGTTAATGACGGGGTTCGCAAGATGATTTGCAACCTCGAGCATTGCGAATATATCTCGAGTATGGCTTTGCGGGCGGTTTTGAATGTCGCCAAACTCTTGCAAAAAAACGGCGGGCAGTTTGTACTCTGTAACTTGTCGGCCTACATTCTGGAAATATTCGAACTGGCGGGATTCACCCGGATCCTGACAATTGTTGACAAACAACAGACGGCGGTCGAAAAACTAAACGCCTGTTAAAAGGGAAAGGATTCCTAAATGAAACTCAAATTTGCCGATGTATTGCTGAAATACTTAGAGGCCGAAGGCGTCGAATATGTTTTTGGCGTGCCGGGAACGACAGTGGTGCCTTTTCTTTCGGCTTTTAATCGTACGCAGAATATCAAGCCTATCCTTGCTAAACATGAAGAAGGGGCGGCTTATATGGCCGATGGTTACGCCCGCGTGAAAAATACGATTGGTGCCTGCTTTTCAACTTCCGGGCCGGGCGCGACCAACTTGGTAACCGGTGTCGCGAACGCTTATATGGATAATGTCCCGATGCTGGTTATAACCGGTCAGGTCGAAACCACCATGTACGGCAAAGGCGCTTTCCAGGATTCTTCCAAGGAAGGCATCGATTCGGTCAAAATGTTCGAGCCGATCACGAAATCTTCGTCTATGGTTATTAATCCGCATAAAGCCATCGAAGACCTGCAATCCGCCCTTAGGCGCGCCCTGACCGGGAAAAAGGGGCCGGTTCATTTGACAATACCCAAGGATATTCAGGGAGCGGAAGTCGAATTTGACGAAGTAGCCCCGGCCAATTATCGCTTTACACCGGAATATTTCGACCGGCGGTTGGTCATCAATGCAGTCGAAGAATTGGTCCGGGCTAAATGCCCGGCGATTTTGATCGGAGCGGGCGCCGTTGACTCCGGGGCTTGCGCGGAAATCCGTGAATTGGCTGAAATGCTGAGCGTCCCGGTGGCAACCTCACCCAAAGCCAAAGGCGCTTTTCCGGAAGATCATCCGCTGGCGCTGGGTGTACTGGGACTCTGCGGATCGCCGCTGGCCGAAGCGTTTCTGAAATCCGGCGAAGTCGATGTCCTGTTAGTTATCGGTGCCAGTCTGAATCAGATGACGACCATGTCCTGGGATACGCGGCTGGCTCCTCAAAAATGCCTGATTCACATCAACATCGATCCGACCGAACTGGGGAAAAACTATACCACGCAGTTGCCATTAGTCGGTGATGCCAGGACGATTATTAGTGAAATGAATTTCCGGATTCTGCGCTACTCGAACGACAATGAAAACGCCTGGAAGGAACGCGAGAAAATCCTGCTGCGCTTCCGCGGCCATACCGGCATGTACACCGATCCGGAAAAACTCCATTCCGATGCCATGCCGCTCAAACCGCAGCGGCTGATCAACGATTTGCAGGAAAGCTTACCCGCCGATGCCATTCTTTTCGTCGATGTCGGTAATTCGATCACCTGGGCCACGCATTACATGCAGGTAAAACGCCCCGGTTCTTTGATCACACCCTTTGGCATGCTGAGCATGGGTTATGGAATCGCGGCTTCGATCGGCGGAAAATTAGCCGCCGGCAAGCGGCCGGTAGTTTGCCTCGCCGGTGATGGTTGTTTTCTGATGAATGGCATGGAAATCGCGACGGCCGTCAGTAACGATATTCCCATGGTTTTCGTCATCGCCCGGAACAACAAACTCGGGCTGGTGAATGATCTGCAAACCTTCGTCCTTGGGAAAAATACCGTCGCCACCCGGTTCAAACCCATTGATGCCGCCAAAGTCGCCGAAGGTCTCGGCGCCGAAGCTTATAAAGCCGACCGGCCGGGTGAATTAAAAACGATCCTTCCGCAGGCCATCAGTTCCGGTAAAGTCGTTGTGATCGATTGCTTTGTCGATCCGGAGGAGATTCCGCCGTTAGTGCCGTTCGTCGAAGGGATGAAAAACTTCGCTCAGCGGATCGACTTCGCCTAAAAACTGCTTCGTCTAAGCGTTCATTAGCGACGACCTACAACGTATAATTTTATCGAATGGGTGTGGACGCTGTGGGATTCGAACCTACGACCCCCGCCTTGTAAGGGCGATGCTCTAACCAGCTGAGCTAAGCGTCCGTCATTTTTTAAATAACCTTCTATGGACGCTGTGGGATTCCCCGCCTGACCGATGTCAATTCGGGCAGGCCCGCCACCAAAGCAGTCGGGCAGGAAACCTACGACCCCCGTCCCGATCTATCGGGAGCAATGCTCTAACCAGCTGATCTAAGCGTCCAATGAATCAAAAAGCGGGCAAATTTACACAAATAAATTCAAACCGGCATTTATTTTCTGACGGCCAGATCGAGTACTTCCGACATTTCCTTGACAAAATCAAAACGCATTTCATTCTTGATCTGACGGGGAATTTCGATCAAATCCTTGCGATTCTGTTCGGGCAGGATGACTCTTCTCAAGCCGGCCCGATGCGCCGCCAGCACTTTTTCCTTTACGCCACCAATCGGCAAAACCGCTCCGCGCAAGGTAATTTCACCGGTCATGGCCAGATTGTCCTTGACCTTGCGTTTTTTCAACAGCGAATAAACCGCCGTCAGGATCGTGACACCCGCTGACGGACCGTCTTTGGGAATGGCTCCCGCCGGAACGTGGATATGTATGTCGGTTTTCGCGAAGGCCTCTTCGTCTAATCCAAGTTCGGTCGCATTGGAGCGAATATAACTCAGAGCGGCTTCAGCCGACTCTTTCATTACGTCACCGAGCTGGCCGGTCAGATTTAGCTTACCAGCGCCGCGCATGCCGGTGGCTTCGATAAAAAGAATGTCACCTCCGACCGAAGTCCAGGCCAATCCAATGGAGACACCCGGCTTGGACAGCCTTTCGGCAATATCGACGAAAAAGCGCTGCGGTCCTAAATAACTTTCAACCGCTTTTTCATCAATATTGAAAACTTTCTTGCGTTTGTTGGTGGCTACATCGCGGGCGACTTTGCGGCAGACATTGGCAATTTCACGTTCCAGGTTACGGACGCCGGCTTCGCGCGTATAGCTATTGATAATAAAGCGAACGGCTTTATCGGCGAACTCGATTTTTGTGGCACCCAAACCGTGTTCCTTGATCTGCTTGGGAATCAGGAAGGTCTTGGCAATATTCAGCTTTTCTTCCTCGATATAACCACTGAATTCGAGCATTTCCATCCGATCTCTCAGGGCTGGCAAGATCGTATCAATCATGTTGGCAGTCGCGATGAACATGGTCTTAGAAAGGTCGTAAGTAACCTCGAGATAATGATCGCTGAAAGACGAATTTTGTTCGGGATCGAGGACTTCCAGCAGAGCCGAACTCGGATCGCCGCGGAAGTCAGCCCCGACCTTGTCGATTTCATCCAGCATGAAGATCGGATTGCTCGATTCCGATTTGCGGATGCTCTGCAGG
>JAZDEI010000238.1:0-2066 GCA_043808945.1 Fidelibacterota bacterium
CCGGATGGAATTCTGGTCAGTTATGGCACGGCCCGGCGCATGAGCGATCTGTTCACCGGCAAAGGCAGTCCAGCGCTGATTATCCGGGCGGATTGGATGAATATGCCGCGCCTGGATCAACCCAAGGGCGTTCTGCCGGTAAGCGAATTCAAAAAGAAAGCGACCTCCTGTGCCAAAGATGCGCTGCGAGTCGGCGCTTCGGCGATCACCATTTACTATTTCGTCGGTTACAGTGCGGAATTCGAGGCACTCAATATCGAACAGGATGCCGTTTTCGCGCAGGAGTGCCGGCGGATCGGCCTGCCGGTTATTATCGAACCAATGGTTGTTGGCAAGCAAATTCCAGACGATCAGATCGCAGATGCTTTAATTGCCGCGGCCCGCATCGCGGTCGAACTGGGCGTCGATGCCCTGAAAATTCCCTACACCGGTGACGTGGCATCTTTCCGGAAATTGGTCGAAGCCGCCGGAGTCCCGGTTTTGGTTCTGGGTGGCGCGAAATTCGACGATCCGGCGGATGCGCTGCGATTGGTGGAAGAGGCTTTACAGGCTGGCGCGCATGGTACCGTTTTCGGGCGGAATGTGACAATGGCGACCGATCCGCGCCGGATGGTTGAAGACATCAGGGCATTGGTACATGGTGGCAAATCTGTCGCAGAAATTATGGCAGGCAGAAAAGAAAGGTGATTTTATGACATCCAGAGAACGAGTTTTGGCGGCTTTGAATCATGAACCGGTGGATCGGATTCCGATTGATTTCGGCGGACACCGTTCGTCCGGCATTATGGCAATGGCTTACGCCCGCCTGAAAGATTATCTCTGCATCCGTTCCGGCAATATTTACATCTATGATCTGCCTCAGCAACTGGCAATCGTCGAGCCGGCCGTGCTGGATGAACTCGGTATCGACGTGATCGAAATGGGACGCGGCTTCATGACCGACGACCGCGAATGGAACGACTGGGTGTTGCCGGATGGAATACCCTGCAAGATTCCGAATTACATCCGCGTCGAGGAACGTCATGGCGACTGGTACCTGTTGGCAAAGGACGGACGTGACCTGGCCGTTCGTAAGCGCGGCAATCCTTTCATGGAGCAAATTCACTTCCCGATGGCCGACCGCGATTTCGAGAACGAAACATTCGATGATCTCGAAGAGCAATTCAATTACACGATGTGGACGGGCGTGGCAACTCCCGACGCCTGTTTCCCTCTGGACGAATCCGGTCTGCAAAAACTGGCCGACGGGGCCCGCAACCTGCGCAACTCGACCGACCGCGCGATCTGCGGCTTGTTCGGCGGTAACCTGTTCGAGATTCCGCAATATCTTTTCCGTATGGACAATTATCTGACCTACATGGCGCTTTACCCGGAAGCCACTCTGCGCCTGTCTGAAAAACTCTGCGCCATTCATCTGCAGAAATTAGAAAAATGGCTGACCGCGGTCGGGCCTTACATCGACGTAATTTTGTTTGGTGATGATTTCGGCACGCAGGCTTGTCCGTTTTTCTCCAAGGCGATGCTGCATAAATTTTACAAGCCGTACCAGCAAAAACTCTGGAAACGCGTGAAGGAACTGGCCGACGTGAAAATTATGCTGCATTCCTGCGGCGCCATCGAGCCGCTACTCGACGATTTAATCGATGCGGGACTGGAAGCCGTCAATCCGGTGCAGATTTCCAGCGCCGGTATGGACCCGACCCTGCTGAAAGCTAATTACGGTAGCCGCATTTGTTTCTGGGGCGGTGGTTGTGACACCCGCCGGATTCTGCCCCAATCCACTCCGGCGGAAGTCGCCGCGCACGTACGCCAGCAGGTTGCCATTATGCGCCGGGGCAGCGGTTTCGTCTTTCAGCAGGTCCATAATGTCATGGCCGACGTGCGCCCGGAAAATATCGTCGCCATGTTCCGGGCCGTGAACACCTGAAAATAAGGTTGAAATGTTAATTTTGCACGCGAGTTTGATAATTTGAAAGGATTACTGAAATGACGAAAAATGCCTCTGAAAAATATACTGCTCATTATATCTCCGGAACGCACTGGGACCGCGAATGGTACCGGCCGTT
>JAZDEI010000239.1:0-2718 GCA_043808945.1 Fidelibacterota bacterium
ACGACCGCCTTTTAAAACTCCCCACTTTTCTATATCTTATGCCCTGAAATGGCAAACCTCGACACGACAGAATGCAAATGGAGAAGAAAATAATGGGCAAAGTCCAGAACCGGGCACACATTCTGACCGAAAAGATCAATCCCAAAAGCCGGATGATCGATACTTTTTCAACCGAACAGATAATCCGCCTGATCAATGAAGAGGATGGCACGATCCATCTGGCGATCCGCCAGGCCATTCCCAAGATCAGCGCCGCCGCCGACATCGTAATCGAAGCCTTCAAGAAGGGCGGCCACCTGCGCTATGTTGGCGCCGGAACCAGCGGCCGGCTCGGTGTGCTGGATGCCAGTGAATGTCCGCCAACCTTCTCCGTTCCGAAAGACCTGGTGCAGGGTATGATCGCCGGTGGTCAAAAGGCGCTGATCGAAGCCGTCGAAGGCGCTGAGGATAATCCAGAATTTGGCGCGCAGGATTGCCGGGCGATCGGCCTGACGGGTAAAGATGTTTTAATGGGCATTGCCACCGGCGGCACGACGCCTTACGTACACGGTGCTTTACAATACGCGCGCTCGATTGGCGCCAAGACGATTTTCTTCACCTGCACGCCCAAAGACGGGCTTGGCGTGGAAGCCGACGTGATTATTGAAGTGCTGGTCGGCCCGGAACTGATTACCGGATCAACCCGCATGAAAGCCGGCACCGCCACCAAAATGGTTCTCAATATGATTACGACAACCGCTATGATCCGGCTGGGCAAAGTCTATGGCAACTATATGATCGACCACCAGGCGATCAACGCCAAATTGGTCGACCGCGGCACACGCATCATTTCCGAACTGACCGGCCTGAACTATGATGAGGCTTTTCAGGCTTTGCTCGCGGCCGATAAACATGTCAAGGAGGCCGTTGTCATGGTTAAAAAAACCGTTTCACTGGAAGAAGCGCGCCGTCTGATCAAGGCACACGACGGTTTTATCCGGTTCGTTTTCGAGCAATGATCGCAAATGACCTTTCCGATCTTTGAGTAGATCGATATGAATAAATCCCAAACGGCATTGTTCGCGCCGGGAAAGATTGCTTTATAAATAAGGAGGAAATAAATGAATCCGTATATTTTCCGTGAATATGACATTCGTGGGATTGTCGCCGAGGATTTTCCTGATGAAGTGGTCGAGTTGCTGGGCAAAGGATTTGGCACTTACTTCCGGGAGAACAATGCCCGGACAGTGGCGCTCAGCGGCGACATCCGGCTCTCCACGCCGCACCTGAAAAGTGTTCTGGCGAAAGGCCTTTTGTCAACCGGGATCGATATTATCGACCTGGGAATCGTCCCGACGCCGGTCAATTATTACAGTATGTACACCCTGCCGGTGGATGGCGCGATCCAGATTACCGGCAGTCACAATCCGGCCAACATGAACGGCTTTAAGATCAGCATGGACAAAAAGGCCGTGTTCGGTCAGCAGATTCAATACATTAAAAGTATCATCGAAAAAGGCGTCTTCGCCCAAGGGGCCGGCAAAATAAGCGAAAAGGCTCTGCTGGAAGAGTATAAAGACATGATTGTTTCCAAAGTATCGCTGGATCGCCCAATCAGGATTGCCATGGATTGCGGTAATGGCGCGGGCGCATTGACCGGTCCGGAAATTTTACGCCGGATCGGCTGTGAGATCACGGAATTATTTTGTGATGTCGACGGCCGTTTTCCCAATCATCATCCCGATCCAACCGTTGCCAAGAACCTGAACGACCTGATTGCCGAGGTTAAAAAGGGTGGCTACGATTTCGGCGTGGCTTTCGACGGCGATGCCGATCGTATCGGAGTTGTTGACGATCTCGGCCAGATTATCTGGGCGGATTACCTGATGATCCTTTTCCTGGAAGAGGTCGCCCGGCCGGGCGTCCCGGTAATTTTCGACGTGAAATGCTCGCAGGCGCTGGAAGAAATGATCGTAGCCCGCGGCGGCAAACCGCTGATCTGGAAAACCGGGCATTCGTTGATTAAGCAGAAGATGAAAGAGGAACACGTTCCGTTCGCCGGCGAAATGAGCGGTCATATATTTTTCGGCGACGAGTATTTCGGTTACGACGATGCAATTTACGTAGCGGCCCGCTTTGCCCGCCTGATCTCACGATCGTCTGAAAAAGTCTCCGAGAAGACCGCCCGCCTGCCGCATTATTTCAGCACGCCGGAAATGCGGCTGGAGACAAAGGACGATCCGACTAAGTTTAAAATTGCCAGCCAGGCGGAGGCTTATTTCAAGGCGCATTACGAATGTCTGGATGTCGACGGCGTACGCATTAAATTCGGCGACGGTTGGGGACTGGTACGTTCCTCGAATACCCAGCCGGTGATCGTCACCCGTTTCGAAGCCAGGACGGCCGAACGCCTGACCGAAATCCGCGACCTGGTGCTCAATAAATTACGGGAGTTCGGCGAATTTAAGCTCTGATCATGGGAAGCGGTTTCCGACGGATTTTTTTTCCATGAAAATTATCGTAAAATACTGCGTGAATTTTGTGAGTGAGATCAGATGCCGCTAACCTTCAGTGATAAAATCCTGCGGCTGAAAGATGAAATCGACCGGCGGTTGATCAAACTCGAGTTGCCGGAATTACCAGTCACGCTCTACCAGCCCATGCATTACTGCCTGAACGCCAAAGCCAAGCGCCTGCGGCCGATCATGGTTTTATTGGTCGGGGAAAATCTGGGCGCGG
>JAZDEI010000240.1:0-4678 GCA_043808945.1 Fidelibacterota bacterium
TATTTATACCAAATGTGAAACTATCGTGCGCAATACTGAACTCCGCGGCGGAATCAGCTTCATTTCCGGTAATCAGAAAACAGTGCTGGGACTAACGGGTGTTTTTTACGACGCTCAACGCAAGTATGAAGCCGTGAAAGATCTGCAGGATGCTTATGTCATTACGAATTTCGGCTACCATTTGTCAAAAGCCGAGAATCCCCGCAGTATCAATCGCAAGAACGACGATCGCGCCGGCGGCGAAGTCGGAGCCCAGTTCGCACGACAGGATATATTTCTTTCCAGACTGGATTTAAAGATTTCTGCCGGCTATAGTGGACGCTCGGATAATGTTACCGCAGGAAGTGTATCAAAACCGACTGCGCGCGGATATTGGGTGCAGGAAGTTTATCGTGGGATTGTCAGTCTAAATTATGCCCCATCGACTTCAAAGAACAATCTGGATTTACTCTATGAATTCCGTATGACGAACGATTGGGCTCGAGCCGGCGATTACAACGTCATAATCCTGGATAATAAAGAATACCTTAACGATATATCACTGCGCTGGCAAATGCAACTTTTTAAATCCCTGATGTTGAATACCGGCGCCTCTTTCGCTACAAATGTCTGCGATTATCGTGAATATACCGTGCCTTTCCACTACGATCAGACCGATTATCGGCAGTCGGCTTTTCTTGACATCAACTATACGGTTAATCAAATTTTATCAATCTATATCCTCGGGAATTTGAACGTGACCGATCTCTATTTCTTCTGGGATGCCGATAGGGCGACGCAATATTCGGGCGAATTTGGATTGGAACGCCTGACGACTTTCGGACGATTCGGAGCGGCAGTCGAAACCTCTCAAACAATCTTTGACGGGATCGATCGGAAAGATCGATCGGTTGGAATTAAACTTGCTTACTGGAGATAATATTCTGTTATAGAAAGTACTTGAGTTAAATCTTAAAAATGCTTATAATCAGTTTAGTGGGTTTTATATCGTATAATTTTAAAGATAAGGAGAAAAAATGAAGAAAGCGTTGACACTTGTTATTGTTATGTTTTGCTTTGCGGCTTTACTCTTTGGCGGATCATGGGAGACCGTTAAAGTCAATTCGTTTGAGATGGAAGTTGACCGGGCGATGTGCACATCATTTGTAGATGCCAATACCGGCTGGATCGGCTTTAGTACAACCTACCCAACCGACAAAATGGGCTGGATAATGAAAACGATCGATGGTGGTGCATCCTGGACCACTGTTCGTGAACCTGATGTAACTGCTATTGCATGGAATGATATGGAGTTCATTGATGCCAATGTCGGTTATGCCTGCGGTGATGCTGGTGTGATTTACAAAACAGTCAATGGTGGTACGGACTGGACCATGATCGGGGATACGGTGACGTATAAAGTTGATTTGTACGATCTGGACGTAGTCAGCGCAAACGTAGTATATATTGCCGGAAAGGACAATACTCTGCTGAAAACGACCAACGGTACCGCTTTTACGAAACTAAGTTATAACTTCGATGGTGATTTTACTATTGTCGACGCTACTCGCGACGATTTAGATGGCGGTATTGCCTTCTTCGATGAGAACAGGGGCGTTGTTGCTGTCGATTTTACCAAAGAAGCTACAATTTGGTGGACTGAAAATGGTGGAACTACATGGAATCCGGTTAAGATCACGGCATCTTTCCCAACAACTGCCACTTCATATCGTGTTTATGACGTAGCCGCCGGTGGCGATTCGACTGTTGCTCTCGCATGCTATTATCATGTGTGTTTAGTTTCTACTAATGGAGGCCGGTCCTTCTCTGTAAAAGGGCCTTATTCTACTTCTAATGTCTCTTCTTCATATGTAGAAGTCCTTGACAATAATAAGATATTTACAGGTGGCGGTTCTGACAATTTCTTCATGAAAACCACTGATGGTGGAGTTAATTGGGATACACTATATACTGGCACCGGTCAAACTCAATCTGCTGCTGATTTTATTGATGCTAATACCGGTTTTGTTTTTGCAAACGGGAACCAATTCTTTAAGACTACAAACGGTGGAACCACCTGGACTAATCTCAATGAATGGCCGGGAGTCAGCTTGTTTGGATTAGCTTTTCCTGATGAAAATACCATTGTTGCTACTGCGACAAGTGGCGGTGAAATGACGATTAGCTCAGACGGTGGTACTACCTGGTCCTATCCGGACAATTTAAAAACCGGACTTGACAGCGATATTTTCGAATGTGAATTCATTAATGCAAATAATGGTCTAATGGGTGGCACAGGTGGGAATTTAATCAAAACCACTGATGGTGGCGCAACTTTTACCGCGATATCAAATCCGATGTATGATAATAATAAAGCTATCAATGCCATGCATTACCTGAATGGCGACACGGTTTTTATCGGTGGTGGAAGTGGCTATGTATGTTACAGCTTTGATGGCGGTGGTACATGGACCAAAGCTACGGCTGGGTCAAAGACGGTCTATGATATTTGGCCTTTGGCTGGGAACCAAGTCGTAACAACTTGCGCCAGTGGTGAATATTATACTTCGACTGATTCTAAAATATTCACAAAACTTGGAGCGACTTCTCCAACATCTAACCTGCGAGCAGTTAAATTCCGCAATGGTATTGGTATTATTCCAGCTTCCGCGGGGAATATTTTCCGCACGGCCGGTTGGAATGTTTTACCAACACTGGTTTATACGGCCAGTAACGGCGCCGAACTTTACGATGTGGAGTTTGTCGATGATAATACAATTTATGTGGTTGGACAGTATGGGACGATCCTTAAATCATCTGACGCCGGATTAAACTGGACGGTTGAAACTAGTCCAACAACTGAAGTTCTCCAGAAAGTCCGCTACGATGGCGGCGCTCTCTGGGCTGTTGGCCAAAATGGTACCGTCTTGAAAAATCAAATTGTTCTGACGCCCGAAGTCAATGTCACTTTTCTGGCTAATACAGCCGGTGTGCCGGATACACTCTGGGAGAGCAGTACTGTTCAGGTCAGAGGCCAGTGGCCATTTACCTGGGGAGCGGATAGTCCACATATCATGTCTTCAGAAAGCGGCGATTATTGGGCTTATACTGTTACATTTCCGCGTGACAGTCTGAACAAGACGATCGAGTACAAATTCTGCACCTTCCCGGTTGCACCCGGTGACCTAACCGGTGAAATGAACGGCTGGGAATCAGCCAACAACCGCGTTTTGGATTTACGGACATTTACCGGTTCCGATACGACCCTGCCGTTGCAGTACGTTGATGGCTGGAAGGCTGGCGGCGATTATCAGCAGTTCGACAAGCCGTTCGAGACAACCGATTCGATTGACGTATTTCTGCGGGTTGATATGGAAGCCCTGATCAAGTCGGCTTCTTTCAATCCGGCCACAGAATATGTCGGTGTGCGCGGCAGTAATGCCTGGGGCGACTGGAGCGGTGTCCCGAGTTTTAACTGGAACGCTACTCATCAGTTTATGCCTGAGAATGTGCATGCCAATGGCATCTGGGGTTCGACCTACAATGGCACCTACTTCTGGAATGGTGTGCTGCATCTGCCGGCGAGTTGGGCCGGGACTGAGATTCAGTACAAATTCATCATTGGAGATGCCTGGGGCCGCAATGAAGACAATAACCGCTCGTTTGTATTGCCCGCTGACGGGAGTGACGTGACGGTTCATTGGGTCTGGTACAACGATGCTCCGCCGGCCGGATTCTCGGGGAATGATACCACTGACATTACCTTTTATGCTGATCTGAGCAAAGCGGTGGCCAACAACGGTTTTGAGGTTGGCGACACCCTGCTGGTCAGATATGGCTATTTCGGCAGTTCCGTGGAAGTCAAGACCGAAACGATGCTGAGAGTGCCGGGAGAAATCCAGTACTACACTACCGTTGAAGATGTGCCGGTCGTATTCAGCAAACCTTTGTACTATCAGTACTACATGGTCAAGGGTGGCGTCGAACAGAGGGAAGTCTATTTCAATTTTGACTACACCGGAGCGGTGCCGTCTGAGGCTGAACGCCGGGCTTATGAGGTCAACAGCGTCACCGAGGTCATTCAGGACAATGTCAACAGTGATGTGGATGCCCGCCGGATGCCGATATTCCGGAACAACCGGTTATTGTCCAAGGCGATGACTCTGACGGTTGAGTGCGATCTGCGTCCGGCCTATTATCAGGTTTGGGCCGGCTCGACTCTGGATGATATACAGGCCGGGGTTGATATTACCCCGACCTTGCTGGCGACCTATCCTGACACGTTGGCCAGGTTGGGCTTGTTCATTAACGGACCGATGTCCAATAATGGCGAAGGCACCTGGGCCACCTGGGGTGGTACCTTAGCCGGCGACGTCAATCGTAAAATGTACGATGATGGTACGAACGGCGACGCTACGGCCAACGACACGATCTATACGGTGGTCTATAGTTTCACCACCAGTCAAAGGGTCGGCCAGGAATTCAAGTTCGGGATCGGTGGCGGCGACAACGAGAGCGGCTACGGCCTGAACCATATCGAGAATATTGACGACACCAATCCGACCTACACCATGCAGGTTCAGTGGGGTTCGATCAATCCGAAATTCTACTCGGCCTGGGATTATGACAACCGGCAGCCGGCGAACGGCGTCAAGGATGAAGCGCTGCCGATCGTGACCAGATTTGCTCTTGAGCAGAA
>JAZDEI010000241.1:0-17087 GCA_043808945.1 Fidelibacterota bacterium
TCGATGACCTTCTTGGTGCTGGTGACGACTTCCAGGTCGGTATGCCCGTAGATACCGTTGCGCAGATTGACTAACAGACCGGATCGTCCTTTCAGGATCAGTTCGAAGGCGTTGTTGCCGTAGGCCATCGGTACAATCGAGTCGAAAGCATCCGGGTCGCCACAGCGCACCAGGTAGCCGAGTTTCTGGCCGATGACGTTGACCTTCTGGCCGTTGTTATACTTGCCGGAAAGGTCTTTAAGTTGTTTGGCCACGACATCGCCGATCCCGCCTAATTTCTTATGACCATAAGCGTCGGTTTCATCGCTCTGGAACAGCATCTGGTCATGATCGCGCATCATCGCGCCTTCGGAAACCAGGACAACCGCATAACGGCTGGGATTTTTCAGGCGATCCCGCACCATCAGTTCGGCCAGGTTTTCCATGTTGAATTTATACTCGGGAATCAGACAGCGGTCGGAAGCGCCCGCCAGGGCCGGTAATAGCGCCGAAAAGCCGGCATAGCGTCCGAAGACTTCGATCACCAGAAAGCGTTCATGTGAACCGGCCGAAGTCCTGAGGGCGTGGGTCAGTTCGAGCGTCCGGGTCACACAGGTGCTGAAACCGATGCAATAATCCGTGCCGGGTACGTCATTGTCCATGGTCTTCGGAATACCGACTACTTTAAAACCGGCTTTATGCAGGGTGACGCCGTAGCTGAGCGTATCGTCTCCGCCGATCGGGATCAGGTAATCTATGCCGAGGAAATCGAGATTCTTCAACACTTCCGGAGTCAGGTCGTTGACCTCAGCGGTATATTTTTCCTTCAGATGAGCCGGAACCGCATCCAACTTGACATGGCTGGGCTTGGTTCGCGAAGAATGTAAAAATGTGCCACCGGTGCGCCCGATCTTGTTGACGATCTCTTCAGTCAGCACCCTGTAATTCTGACTGTTGTCCGCTTCTTTATCGCGGATAATGTTGACCATGCCACCCCATCCGCGCCGGATGCCGATCACTTCAAAACCCTCTTTCAATGCTCTTAATGTTACTCCGCGGATCGCCGGATTCAAACCCGGAACATCGCCTCCGCCGGTAAGTATGCCAATTCTCTTTTTCAACTAATACTCCTTAAATATCACAATAACGGAAATACTAAACGATGGCCAATTTTACTATAAAATCAGCAATTTTTCAATTGTCATGTATAATTAATAAACCGCTGAGGACGCTGAGAACGCGGAGATTATATATAAATACTTTCCCTCTCAGCGAACTCTACGGTGAGTTATCTGCTCTCAGGCCTCGGTTTTAGGCGGCTTTTTAAAATGGATAAAGCCGATTGCCCGCCAGAATATCCAGAGGATTATGCCGTATACTATCAGCAGAAGTAAAGTTATCCAATAGCCCTTAAGGCTGTTATTGAAAAAATTCATCGGGACATTCAACAGGATTAACAGCGGCAGGCCGAAGAAAAGCGCAATACCACTGGAATAGACCAAATCTTCAGCCACCGGCGTCTTGAATTCCGGATCGGTCACCCGGATCATCACCAGACCGGAGTTCAATGTGCCGGTCATTTCGGCGAAGACCGCTGCAAAACGTTCGAAGTGATAATCATCAAAAGCCCGGTAGCAGACATATTTCAACAGGTAATAAGTTGCCACACCGCCCAGAATAGACATAATAAGAATAGGCGCCCAGTACATCCAGACCACTTTCAGACTGATCCCGCAAATCGAACCGACGATCAGGTAATCGACGAAAAGTCCGGCCGTGCGGGTCATCAGCCCCTTATCGATCAGGTAGCTTTTTTTGGTCTTATCCAAAATTTTCCGCATGACCAGCGCTACTAAAAGTGCAATCACAAAGTGGAAAGCCCAAACGGTCGAAACGAATCCCCCAGCATTGATGCTAACCAATAAAAAGGCTACTCCCTTGGCCACCCAGAACGATATCAGATATACCACGCCAATCACACCTACCTGAAAAGCCAGTGGTTCAATCGCTTCCAGAGATAAGGTCAGAAATCCGGCAATTTGTTTATCGCCGTATTTTACCACCCCGGTACGTATATCACTGGTAATAGCATCGATTCCCTTGATCAGCGCGGTTTCGCCACGTTTGATGCCTTTATTGACGATTACCATTCCGGCAAAATAGGCGATCAGATACCCAATCGCCGCGATAGTCAGACCAGCCATGCCGCCGCCCGTAAAACCAAATTTCTCCCAGCCGGTGCCGATCGTGAAAGCCTGTCCCGGTCCCATACCGAAACCCATCGGCAGGAGCAAGCCCAAGCCGGGAAAAAGATCCGGCCTGGCCGTGTAAACGAACAAGAAGCAAACCAGCAAGCCAATCACACCCTGAACGATATAACTCGATAACATGCTCAGGCTGAAACTCAATGGCCCCTTGCCCCAAGAGGTTTTCTCGCCGCGCAAACCGATGGCCACGAAAGTCAGGGCTAGTAAATGATAAACATAAAGCCCCATTCGCTCGCCTGAAATCGGAATTATATTCAGGATTTGCGTTCCCAAAATCAGTCCAATAAAGCCAGCTATCAAGTTATTCGGCACCAAATATTTCTGGAAGAATAAACCATACCGGCGGAAAACGGTTCCGATAATCAAAAACACGCTCATAAATGAAAAATCGAGTACCATGTCCTTAAAACTCAAGGTAAAATCCCACAGATTCATTTTATCCCCCTGTTGATTTTTTGGTTAATTATTTCCTCATTTTTCTCGCTGAATACAAAAAAAAATCAATCCGGTCTGATTAGAAATCCACCGTCTCCCTGCCAAAATGAATTCTGACGGCAATCTGCCAGCCCGGGTCGTTCTCAATTGTCGCTAACTTTTCACCGGAATATAGAAGCAGGCTTTTGGCGACTCGACTTTGCCCTGTTTTTTCAGGGCGGCGATGATCCTGGCGACCTCGTCCTTCGGGAGGCCGGTCGTCTGCGCCACATCACCGGCTTTGACCGGTTTCCCGGCTTTTTGCATAGCCGATAAAACTGCTGTTTCTTTGTCCGTCATTATTCGTCTCCTCTATTTATTCAACGTCGCGATCGGGTAATTCAGGATTATTTTGCGGAAGATTAGGCCGATCCAGTTCGTCCGGATTCTGTAAACGACGAATCACGCCGCCCGCCAAAACGCCGCCCTGGTAACCATCCACGATGCGGTGATCGAAAGTTCCGGCTATCGGCAAAATATCACGTATTTTTACCTCGTTATCGATCACAACCGGCTTTTTGGTCAATGTGCCCATCGCGATCACGCAGGGTAATTTACCAATCGGGAATAACGCCGGAAAACCGTATTGCAGACCAAAAGTGCCAATATTCGTCAGCATGATACTGCCAAACGGATCGGGTGGAATTTTCAGAAAAGGAAACGACAGACCCATATCGAAAATCCACCACTTTATAAAGAGAAAAATCGGCCGGCGAAATGGCCAGGGAATATTAGCAACCGCGTCTTTGGCGGCAAAGGCTCCGGTCTCATTACCAGCCCGTTTATTCTCGCTCTCCTTCCGAATTATCTCGCCGATTTTGCTGACTGACAATTCCTGGCATTTTCTCAGCACCATGCCGGTCATGCCACTACCGCTGACATTAATCGTAATAAAAACGTTGGCATTCCGGCGGGCGACCACATGGCCTCTCCGCACGAAGCAATTTATTTCGGGTACATCTTCATAAAGCGTACGAGCCAGGGCCGCTGCCATAAAATGCGTAATGGTCATTCGGATTCCGGCTTGCTTTTTGACTTCGATATACTTTAACACCTCCGTCACATCCACGTCGAAAGTTCCATAAATACGGCTGTCTTTCGGTGCCGCATAAGTTGCGATCGCCAGTCTGCGCCAGCTGGTTGTCAGTTCTTTTTGTTTTCCCAATTTATCTCCGCCACTTCTACCCCAAATCGTCCTTAATTTAAAACACGAATACAAAAAAACGAGATATATTTCAACCCGTGAGTATTAAAACCAAACGTAAATACGGAAATAATTTACTGTTTAAAGGCGCCTTCCGGCCGGACAGCGCATAACTGGTCGAAAAAAACGCAGCCTATTCGATGTGCTTTTGGGACACCGGATCGAAATAATGAACCTTGTCCATATCAATCTTGACCCGGCAATATCCTTCCGGGTCCGGTTGCGGAATTTGACTGGCGCGGCAGACCAGTGCGGTTTTACCCGTCGTAAAATACGCGATTACTTCATTGCCGAGCGGTTCGGTTAGTTCCAATTTCAGATTCAATGGAGCCGAGCCGTTACTCTTCTGGGCAGGATGAATGTCCTCGGGCCGGATACCCATTACGATTTCACGACCAATAAATTTTTCTAATAGTCCGGAATGGCCGGAAGAAATCGGTATTTGACAATTGCCTTCGTCAAGCACCAGACCGTTTCCCGATTTTAACGTACCATGAATGAAATTCATACTCGGATTGCCGATGAAACCCGCCACAAACATGTCAGCCGGTTTTTGATAGAGTTCCAGCGGCGAATCGACCTGATGTACAAGGCCATCCTTCATAACCGAAATCCGGTCACCCATGGTCATGGCTTCGACCTGGTCATGGGTTACGTACACCATGGTTATCTTCAGTTGCTGATGCAGTTTTTTAATTTCCGTTCGCATTTGTAACCGCAGTTTAGCATCCAGATTTGATAAGGGTTCGTCGAACAGAAAAACTTTTGGATTGCGCACGATTGCCCGTCCCAGCGCCACCCGCTGACTTTGACCGCCTGAAAGTTGCTTCGGTTTGCGTTTTAGAAAGTCAGTCAGCTCCAGAATCTCGGCGGCTTCTTTTACCCGTTTATCGATTTCATTTTTGGATATATTGCGCAGTTTGAGTCCAAATGCCATGTTTTCATAAACCGTCATGTGCGGGTAGAGGGCATAATTTTGAAAGACCATGGCAATATCGCGGTCTTTGGGCGCCATGTTATTGACCAATTTACCGTCAATATAGACTTCACCTTCTGTAGCATCTTCTAATCCGGCGATTATTCGTAAAGTCGTCGATTTGCCACATCCAGACGGGCCGACCAGCACATAAAACTCCCCGTCATTGACTGTCAGGTTCAGATTCTTAATAACGGTGGTGTCTTTGCCAAAAACTTTAGTCAGATTTTTTAATTCGATGGTTGCCATTTCATTCTCATTTCGGTTATGCGGTTAATCTTTCAGAAATACGTTGTTGATAAATTTCTTCTTGATACTAAGCGGAAATTAATATAAACTTTTCGCGTTCTAAAGTCAACAAATGACTTTATGAATTTAGGAAAGTGAATGATAAATGACAAAAACCATGACCACCCGCGAAAGAATTTTACGGATGTTCGAGCATCGCGAAGCCGACCGCATCCCGATTACCGATTCACCGTGGCGAATAACTATCGAACGCTGGCACCGGGAAGGCTTACCGGAAAAACAGGACTGGACAGATTATTTTGGCGTAGATCGTGTCGAGCGCATCCGGGTCGATAATTCACCTCGTTATCCCGAATCGATAATTGAAGAAACTGAGGAATATAAGATTTACACGACCAAATGGGGTGCGACCCAAAAAGAATGGAAGCACGTTCAGTCCACGCCGGAATTTATAAATTTCACGATTACCGATCCGGAGCGATGGCAACCGGCTAAAAAACTGATTACTCCGGATCCGGAGCGCATCAACTGGGCTGAATTAAAGCGAAATTACCGGAAGTGGAAAGAATGTGGAGCTTGGATTCAGGCCGGACTATGGTTCGGATTCGACGTGACTCACTCCTGGATTGTCGGAACCGAGCGGATTCTTTTCGCCCTGATTGAAGACCCGGAATGGTGCCGGGATATGTTCGGTCATCTTTTGGATGTTAATCTGAAACTCCTGGATATGGTCTGGCAGGCCGGTTATGAATTTGACAGCATCTGGTGGCCGGACGATATGGGTTACAAGCATAACCAGTTTTTTTCATTGCAAATGTATCGGGATCTATTGAAGCCGTATCATCAAAAGGCCATCGATTGGGCGCATGCCAAAGGCATTAAAGCCCATCTGCATTCCTGCGGCGATATTAATCCTTTTATTCCCGAACTGATCGACATGGGATTGGACGCTCTCCATCCCCTGGAAGTCAAAGCCGGCATGGATCCGATCCGGTTGAAAAAATCTTTCGGTAAAGACTTAATGCTAAATGGCGGTATTAATGCGGTCTTATGGAACGATTCGCAAGCCATCGCGGCGGAAATGCAGCGCGTGATTCCAGTCCTGAAAGAATCCGGTGGCTATATTTTTTCTTCCGATCATTCAGTGCCTTCCAGCGTCAGTCTGGCCGATTTTAAGGCAATTATTGAATTGGCAAAATCCCTGGGAGCATATTGATCCGCCTGACATTTACCGGTTATTCAGGTCGGCAAGTATTTGATTATCGTCGAGATTTTCACACAATTAATTTCATATAAAAATTTTTCTTGCCATTTAATAAAAAAAAGATTACAATTCTTTAGTTGTAAAGTCATCAAATAACTTTATGATTTGACAAATATCGAGGAGCAAAAATGCCTATGCTAACCGGCCTGGTTAAAAATATCCTGAATCTGCCTTCAAATATCTATGCTCTTACTCCTTGTTTTTACAGAATTCATTCAATAACCCATAACTGGTGGAAATCATGAATAACATCACGCCCATTAACAAACAATCCCTCCCGGATTCGATCGCCCGGGAGATCCGGAACTTCATCATCGATCGTAATTACCGCAAGGGCGACCGGCTTCCGGCAACCGCCGAACTGGCCAAACTTTTCGGCGTCGGATTGCCGACTTTGCGCGAGGCTATCAAGAAACTGGAAACGATTGGCACCGTCGAAGTCAAACATGGTTCCGGCATGTATGTCGGTAAATATTTCGACCGATTGTTTCTGCCCAATCCGGTCATCATTTACAAACCGCTGAAAAAGGAGAAACTGCTGGAATTGATCGATGCCAGGATCGCCATCGAAAGCCGTATTATTCATCTGGCAATGCCCAACCTGGATGCCGAACACTTATCCCGAATCGAGCAACTGATGGAGAGGACGGCCAATTATCCGGACGACTATTTCAAATGTGCCCTGAACTATCTCGAAATCGAAAACATGATGCGCCAGGCCGCCAACAACACTATTCTATTCGAAATCGTGATCGCGATTACCAATCTCTATTCCGAAGATCAGTTGGCGATCCTCAATGCGCATATGCCACGTGAAAAGGATTATGAGATTCATCGTAATCTGCTCACGGCTCTCAAGGCCGGCGATGAAAAAGAAGTTATCGAACTCATGGAAACCCGCTTTAAAATCATCCGCGATATAATCGATCGATATATGTGATTGTTGTTTGATATTTTTAGTAATGGGAGTTGTTAAATGGGGCGAATAATCAATAAAATCATCTTAATTGGAATGGTAATGCTGCTGATGTTTGCGATCTGTTCGGCCGGCATTACCGGGAAAATCCGTGGTATTATAACCGATAAAACCACCGGTTCGCCGCTTATTGGCGCCAATGTGATTCTGGAAGGTACGGTGTTTGGATCTGCCACCGACCAGAATGGCGAATATTTCATTTTGTCGGTTCCACCCGGGACTTATTCTCTCAATATTTCCATCATCGGGTATAAGAAAACGACCATAACCGATATTAAAGTCATTATCGATCATACTACGACCGTCAATGCCGCTATGGTAACTCAGGCTATTGATCTGGGCGAAGAGGTTGTCGTAGTCGCCAAGCGCCCGGTTATTCAAAAAGATATAACCAACAGTACCCAGTTCGTCGAGTTGGAAGAATTAATCCAATTACCTTTCCGGGACGCCAAAGAAGCCCTGATGGTTCAGACCGGAGTCTTCTTGGATCCTTTGCCGGTCGTAAGCGGGCCGAATGCAACCGGACGCGGAGAGCAGCGTTATTCAATCCGCGGTGGTGATCAGGGTGAAGTTAAGTGGTTTGTAGATGGTGTGAGAGTCGCGTCCCTCATCGAAGGCCGGGCTGACCGGGGCGGCTCTTTTTCCAACATCAACATCAATTCCGTCCAGGAAGTCCAGATTATTACTTCAGGCTTCAATGCCGAATACGGGGAGGCCCAGTCCGGTATCGTTAACGTTGCTACCAAAGAAGGAAAAGACAAAATTAATTTTTCGTTTGATTATGAATACGGTCTCGCCGGACAACATCATTTCGGTAATTATATCTATTCTCACCCGAATTCGGCCAAATACCAGAATTATATCAATAATATGTATGGCGAATATAACAGCTGGTCGGCTTCTTTTGGAAGTTCTGTTCCGACAGCTGCTGATTCGGCGGCATTTGGCGAACGAATGTCTGCCGCAGACGAGAAATGGTGGTCCAAATACCAGAAAGAATACCGCGATCATACTAACGCACCCGACGATATCTGGTGGCTGGATTATGATTATAAATATCACAACGATTCTTTGGCTCTCGGAGCACTCGATCCGGATTGGATGACAGCTTATCGGAAGAAGAATATTTACAATTATCGCAAAATTCCGGATTATAATTTTTATTTCACGGTCGGCGGACCGCTTTTTAAGATCGGCGATATCGCGAGTACATTTTTCTTGGCGTCGCAACTCAAGAGCGAGGCTTACACTCTGCCGCATCCGCGGAACTCGCATGACGTTACCAACCTGACCTACAATTTCGCCTTCCAGATAAAATCGAATATGAAATTACGTTTGAGCGGTTTGTATAACCTTGACGAAGCCTCAACCATGCAGGAATATGGTCAGTATATGAATCAGGCAAAATATTATCGCGGCTGGGGTTCCTTACTGGATACGAAAAACGTGCTGGTAAGTGCGCTCTGGGATCATATCATTTCCGATAAAATGAATTATGATTTGAAACTCAGCTATTATCTGACCGACATTAAAGAATATCCCAGTGAATATACGGAATTGGGCAGCAGTTTGAACCCGGATATTTGGGGCTGGCAGCGCTACAATAAACTTTCTTATGAAACCTCCGTCGAACCGTTTGACGCCTGGTCGTTTATCTACGATCAGCACTGGCAGACCAGCGATTTGTCGATGATCGGCAGCTGGAACTGGCAGTGGAATTCTTTCAATTATTTTAAATCCGGATTCGAGTTCCGCTATAACAAATATGCCGAATTAAAATCCTACCGTTTTGCTTCATCTACGGAATGGCAGGAGCATCCCGAATTATATATGAACCGCGGTTTGAATAAAACTTATTACCCCGTTCAATTCGCGACCTATATTCAGAATAAAATGGAATTCGAGAGCATGATCCTGAACCTGGGTCTGCGTTACGATTATTTCAACGCCAATCGCGAGTGGTTCGCGACGAATAATATTTACCAGTTCAGCGCCAATCCCGATTACCAGGAAAGTTTGGATCCTGACGGAGATCAGGTTGATTCTAACGGCAATATTAAATATTGCTGGGAAAATGTCCTTAATCAGCCTCAGGAAAAAGTCGATCCTTACCACATGATCAGTCCCCGCCTAGGGGTTTCATTTCCGATTACCGATAAAACTCTTATGCACTTCAGCTACGGACATTTTTACCAGATGCCGCCGCTGGATCGCATGTTTGAGCTTAGCTATTTGCGTTCATTGTATCTGGTCAATGCAATCGCTGCCGAAAATGCCGCCGCGGCGGCCGAGGGGCGCGAACCCAGTCACATCCCTTCGAACTCTGGCGATCCGGAGCGGGTTGTGTTTCTGACACTTGAACCCTTGAAACCGGAATTAACCAAGTCATTTGAAGTCGGCGTTAAGCAGAATTTCGGCGATCTGGCTTCCCTGGAGGTTACGGCATTTTATAAGGATATGTTCGATAAGACCGATGCGCGGGCGCAATTATTCGACCGGCGCATTTACGGCTATAATCCTTATATCAAGGAAACTTCTCAAACGATTTTTTACGTCAGTTCTTTCCCGGGAGATTACGGAGATGCCCGCGGAGTCGAAGTAACCTTTCGTACCTTGATGTCCAGTAATTACACCCTTGATATCAGCTATAGTTTTTCCAAGTCAACTGTCGGTCGCGCCAGTCCGGCCTGTATTAAAATTGATTCGTCGGGAAATTATACCTATACCTGGGACAGTGATGTGAATAAACGCATCCCGGTCCAAAACACCTACAGCCGGCCGCACACTCTGCGTGCGAACCTTTATTTGAAATATCCGGATGATCTTCGCATACCGGTCATTACGCCGCTATTCAAAGGCACCAGCGCCAGTATTCTGTATCAATTTGTCAGCGGTCAGACTTTCACCTACGCGGAGGTCGATGATCCGCCGGATACATACGATAATTACCGTTACCCGCCCTATCAGACCGTGAATCTGCGATTGGAAAAAACATTCAAGATCGGTAAAGATAACCAGTTCATTGCTTTTGCCCGTGTTACAAATCTGTTCAACTGGAAATGTCTGATCTCGCTTGGTTCAGACTATTGGGGAAGCAGCAGCAAGGTCATTCTGGCGGATTACATCGATAACGGGAATGTTACGACAGTCGATACCTACGGCTATGATATTTCCTGGCTAACCTATGCTCCGCCCCGCCGAATTTATTTTGGATTGAAGTATTGCTTCCGATGAGAACGGTGTAAAGTGAAGGATCAAATTATGATTAAACCTATTATAAAAAGCATCTCGGTATTGTCTGTGATGATGCTGATATGTGCCCCCGTCCGGGCTCAGCGTACTCCCTCTTTTAAAATTCACGATCGCGGCATTCTCTGGGAAACTATGAAGGATGACGGTACGATCGGCGCTCCGAATCCAACCAGCCGGTATCAGTTTTATCCCTGCATGGACTGGCCCGGCGGTCCTCATGAATTAACGACGAAAGACGATCAGCGTTCGTATATGGTCGGAGCCGGTATTTGGGTTGGCTGGAAAGACAATAGCGGAAATGTTTGTTTTTCAGAAAACGGACCGATCTCGGCCGTCTATTATGGAACGTTCGAGGAGCCTGTCAAAACGGAAAATTATGTGGAAAATACCAGTTATGATCCGGCAAAACCGGAACAGACGATTGTCGCTCAATGGACAACTCCCGAAAATATCCGCGTCAAACGTACCAGCAAGGCCTGGAGCTATCCGGATATTAATAACTTCATCATTATCGATTATGTCTTTACCAATCAGACCAGTGCGAAGATCAGTGATGCATATTTCGGATTTGTCTATCTGATCCGGCCGAGTTACCAGGATATCATCGTCCACAACGGCTGGGGCGATGAACTGAGCCGCGAAGACGAATCGGTAGCCTATGACAGCTCCCGCGCCCTTTTATATGCCTATGATAATTACATGGCCGATTATACTCAATATATGTGGGATTGGGGCAATTACTGGGACGACGTCCAGGAGATCCGCACGCCCGGATATGCCGGATATGGTCTATTGGGAGCCGATGCGGCCAAAGACGGTCGTTCTCAGCCGGCCAATGTCTTCTGGACCAGTATCATCCAGAATAAAAGCAATATGTTTACTTTAAACGGCACTGCCAGCCCATCCGACTTGTATGCACTTTTGACCGGTTCCGATAAATCGCTTCAATCCGATCCCGAAACCCACATCACTCCAATTATGATAATGAGTTGCGGACCCTATGATCTGAATGCTGCCGATTCCGTCCGGATTTCGATTGTCGAGGCTGTTGACGGCTTACCGATTGAAAACTGTATAAATATCGAATTTGCCGATCTGGATAGTGTTCAGAGTAACCTGCTTCCCCAGGGAATGACGATGCTCCAGACTACGGTTGATAATGCCAAAATCCTGTATTCCAATAATTGCGCGGTTCAGCAGGTTCCGCCGCCTTCTCCGGTGCTGGAAATACTGCCGAATCCGACTAATCAGACCATAGAACTGATCTGGGAACCGATGGATACCAATTATATTGATCCGCTGACTGGTGAAAATGACATAGCCCATTATTTGATTTATCGGAGTGAGCGGGGATTTGCCGGGCCTTATATCGCTCTACCAAAAAAGATCCGTCCGACATCTTCCTTAGATCGTAAACGTTATTTTACCGAACCAGGTAAGGACAAATGGGTTTACGAAGACGCAGTCACTTTAGGTGCCGGATATTTTTACAGTGTCGTTTCCGTCGATAAATATGGTAATGCAAGCTGGTTTACCAATCGGAATGAGATCGCCGTCAAAGCCGCCAGTTTACCGGCTGAAAATGCCTTGAATGTCAAAGTCTTTCCTAATCCGTTCCGGAAAATGTCCGGATTTCCTCTTCCGGCGGATGCCAATTCAATTGTTTGGACCAATCTGCCGGCCAAATGTACGGTACGAATTTATACCTCCGCCGGCGAGCTGGTCAGAACCCTGAAACACAACAATACCTTGTCCGGGGAAGAACTTTGGGATCAGCTGACCGACTCGCGCCAGCGAACGGCGCCGGGCATCTACTTCTGGACGGTCGAATCGAATGTCGGAAACGCCAAAGGCTCGTTAATCCTAATCAAATAAAGGTGGGGCTCATGAAGAAATTTTCGCTTTTAATAGCTGTGACCGTAATCCTGACAGTAAATTTAATAGCCCAAATTGATTACGGATTCGATTTTACCAAAGCCGGCAGCGCCGGTCTGCAATTCCTGAAAATCGGTATCGGAGCCCGCGAGTCCGCCATGGGCGAAGCCTTTACCAGCTTGTCGGAAGGCGTGAATTCCGTATTCTGGAATGTCGCCGGTATCGGTTTTCTTTCCGGCCCGGCGGCAACTTTTTCACACAGCAATTGGTTGGTGGAAAGCAAGCACGATGCCTGCGCGCTCGCTTTTCCGGTTAAAGCCTATATGATCGGAATCAGCGCAATTAGTTTCCGCATTCAGGATTTCGAGGAGACCACCGTTACGGCTCCTGAGGGAACCGGAAATATGATCAGCGCCGGCGATTATCTGATAGCCTTGGCGGTAGCCCGCCGGTTCACTAATAAACTGACTATCGGATTGCAAGTAAAATATGCTCAGGAAGTGCTGGATAATTATCATTACAGCAACGTTTTATTCGACATCGGCACGATTTATCGGACCGGTTTCCGTGATCTGAAATTAGCCTTCGCGCTCCAGCATTTCGGATCGGACAAGGTTTTGGCCGACCAGCAATTTCGGATGCCGCTGCTATTCAGAGTCGGCGCCAGCGATAATATTTTCAAGACCAATTCCCAACGCCTGACAGTTTCGGCGGAGTTACTGCATCCGACCGACGCCAACGAATATATTTGCATTGGATTCGAATACGAATTTCTAAAAATTCTGGCCTTGCGCGGCGGTTATCGCACCAATGACAGCGAACACTATCTGACAACCGGTTTCGGGCTTAAATTACCGAACATTGGACGGTTCGGAGCCGCGGCGGATTATGCCTACGTTTCCTACGGCGATATTTTCGGCGCGACCCACCGTTTTACTCTGGGGGTATCAATTTAAATAAGGAAGTATAATGACTAAAAGCATCACATTCCGGCACAATCTGAAATCTACGACCTGGCAACACCATCTTTTATTATCTTCATTCATTGTTACGGTTATGCTCGGCCTTGCAAGCTGTAAGATCAATTCGGTATCTCAACCGTCCACCGCGCGGCCGAACGACACTGTCGCGGTCGAACTGAATCTGACCGTTTCAAATCCGGATGCCAGCAATCCAACCAGAGGGATCCTAGGAATGCTGGTGCCGGACGACTGGCAACTGCTTTCCGGGAATTATTCCAGTCCGCACGGTTCCGGCCGGCTGGTTGAGTCATCGGCCTGGACCGATTCCGTGAACGTTCATTATCCGCCGGCGAATTCCGGCGACAACCTGAAATGGATCGTCTGCCTGTCCGACACCGGCTATACAGCCTCGGCCGCCTTTGATGTTATCGTCGATCTGTCATTCAAGGTCGGCGAACGGGAAGGTTTGTTTAATACCGGCTACCTGTTTACCAAAGCCGCAACCGGTATGCTGGGTACCAGCTCGACAGCGATCTCTTATCCGCACCAGATCGGTATTCCCGATTCGACCAGTTTTCCGGAATTCAATCCCTGGAAATTCGCCGTGACGGCCGACTATGACTGGGAAACACTTTTTGACCGGACTTCCGGCTGGACCGGTTCCGATGGAACTTATTCCATTCCCCTGTCCGGCAAAGAAGTCTATACGGAATCCGAACCGGAATCGACGCTGTTTTTGTGGGGCGACACGTTTCTCGGCAACATTAATGACCAGGATCTGCGGATCAACAATATCCTGATTAACAATACGGTCGCTTTGCTGGAATCAAGGTTTCCCGACGCGAGTAAAGTCAAGTTCGAATGGGACAGTAATTACGGTTCGATCTTTATTCCCAATACTCCCAATTCGGCACCAGGCGACTGGTACTGGCCGATGGACGGAATGGCAATCGGAGATTCCGTTCATACGTTTTTTATACGGATGCATCCCACCGGAACCGGTCAATGGGATTGGGGAATAAACGGCGTTATCTTGATATCATTCGTTCCAAATTCAACGAAAATCGTTCCTTCATACACCCAGAGAGAAGTACCTCTTATTTATAATGAATCAAGCACGGTTCAGTCGGTTTTCGGCGGCGCGATTTTACCGATGACTGAAACCAGTGGAAATCAAAACCCGGACGGATATATATATGTTTACGGAATCCGTTCATATTCCAGCAGCAAGGAACTACTGGTCGCCCGGGTGCCGGAAGACGATTTTACCGATTTTTCCAAATACACATTTTACAACGGCAGCGATTGGGTGGCGGACATTTCGCAGAGCGCACCGCTGACCGAACGGGTTTCGCAGGAATTCAGCATTTCGCAGCTGCCCAACGGACAATTCATACTGGTTTTTCAACTCGACACCATGTCCGAATCGGTTGCAATCCGGATCGGAAACACGCCGGTTGGGCCGTTTTCATTATACAGGACAATCTACACCTGTCCGGAAGTCGCGGAATATTCCGCCTATTCCGCCGTTACCTATTGTGCCAAAGCCCATCCGCATCTGTCCAAACCGGGCGAGCTTCTGATCAGCTACAACGTCAATACGATTGGCAATGGTGCTTTTGACATCGGCGATATTTATCATCCGCGCTTTATCAATATCAAATTCGGCGAAGATGAGATTGTTGCCACCCACAATGAAAAACCATCCCTGGCCGAATCCTTTCACCTGAAACAAAACTATCCGAATCCCTTCAATGCGACTACCTGTATTGCTTATCGGTTGGTGCAACCGGCTGAAGTGATATTAAAGATTTACGACTTGAACGGGCGGACCGTTCGCAACCTGGTTCAAAATCGCGTGGGAGCCGGAACCCATCAGGTTATCTGGAACGGCGCCGATGACGGCGGGCGGTCGCTCCCGAGCGGTGTCTACTTCGCTCAAATCCAAATCAGGACAACTAACCAGAAAGTCATTAACGAAACCCGCAAGATGATGCTGTTAAAATGAGAGCGACGACCGGCAATATAATGAAAATATTGTTTACGGCTCTGCTGATAGTCGGGATCATGGTAATCCTGTTTTATCCCCACGGCCGGGCCCATCAAAACGGCCGGCGTACGATTTCATTCTGGAGCTGCACCGGACAGAAAGAGGAAATTCCGTTTATTGTAACCGCTTTCAACGCCGCACAGGATTCGATTCGCGTCCTGTCCAACGCCATTCCCTGGCAGGAACAGGAGAAAAAAGTTCTTACTGCAATTCTGAGTGACAATCCGCCGGATGCGGTTTCGCAGTTCATCCCAATCGTCAAATGGGCCTCCCGCATGGCCTTGATGCCGCTCGATAAATTCATCGAGCGCGACCGGTTCGACACAACCGCGATATTCCCGGCGCTTTGGGAGGAAATGAGATGGCAGGGACATATCTTCGGCATTCCGATCAGTTCGGCTTCCTATGCCTTTTATTATAATAAAAAACTGTTCCGCCAGGCCGGTCTCGATCCGGTATGTCCACCCAAAACCTGGGCCGAAGTCGTCGAATACAATCAAAAACTGATGCGTTACGATAAATCCGGGAACATCATCCAGATGGGCTTTTTCCCGTTCTACCGTTCCAGCCTGGTCGCTTCCCAGAACTCACCGGCCACCGCTACGATCATTGCCTGGGAATTAGGCGCTTCTTTCCTGAGTGCCGATGGCAAAACGGTTACGCTGGTCAATCCGGCTATGCTCAGGGCGACTCAATGGATTCTCGATTTTCTCAAACCGTATCCGATCGGTAAAATCGAAGCCTTTGCGGCCGGATTCGGATATGGCGACCAGCAGGCCTTTGCCGCCGAGAAAGTGGCCATGATGATCCTGCCGAATATCTTTCCCGACTATCTGCGGATTCACGCACCCAATGTCGAGTATGGTGTGGCGTTGACTCCAACCATGCCCGGTTGTCCGATTGCATCATCGACCGGCAGCTGGTGGATCGCCATTCCGCGCGGTTCGAAGGATCCGGAAGCCGCCTGGGAATTCATCAAATTCGCCGCCAGTAAAGAAACACAATTGAATGCCTACACCGCAATGGATCAGAATTTGTTCCCAACTAATCGGCTGGCGACCGCCGATCCGGTTTTCTTACGGGACGGAAAAATGCAAATCTTCGTGACTCAACTCGAGCATGCCCATTCATCGACGATCGTCCCGATGGCGCACGACGTTTTCTGGCGTGAATTTTATACCGCCCAGGAGCAGGTCGTCTACGGCAACCAATCAATTGAAAAAGCGCTCGGCACGGCCCAGAGCATTATCCAGCATGAACTGAACAAGGCCCTGACCTATGATGAATATGTAAGATCAAAAATGAATTTTTTCGATGAATAACCAAATAACCAAACCGCAAAAAAGTCCTCTCAAGAAAAAGCAAGCCCTGCTCGGCTATCTTTTCGTGGCGCCCTGGATTATCGGCTTCTTGGTTTTCGGTCTGTACCCGATTGTGATGTCGTTTTATTACAGCCTCTGCCAGTACGATGTCTTGCGCGTTCCGCAGTTTATCGGTCTCGGTAATTACAAAGAGTTAATCGGACACGATCCCTATTTCTGGAAATCGATCTGGAATAC
>JAZDEI010000242.1:0-7170 GCA_043808945.1 Fidelibacterota bacterium
CTGGTCGCCGATTACCGGGATGGCGTGATGAAAGCGATGATTTCAGTCGGTAAGTGATCTTGGATTTTGTATGAAGTTTAATTCCCGGATTTGTACGGATGATCTGGTAATCGGACTGGATTCCAGTACGACCGGTACAAAAGCGATAGCTTTCAACTGTGATGGTAAAATCGTAGCCAGGGCATTTAAACTAATTGCCCTTCATTCGCCTCAACCGAATTACTGTGAACAGGACCCGGCCGACTGGTGGGATGCTGCCCGGCTGGCGTTAAATGAATTAACCGATCAGATCGATCCCGGACGGATTAAAGCCCTTTCCATCTCGAATCAAAGAGAGACTTTTGTACCTATAGACCGTCGGGGAAATCCCCTGCGTCCGGCGATAATCTGGTTGGATGAACGCTGTAAAGATGAAGTAGAGCCGTTTGCCCGGCAGATCGGACATCGTCAAATTCATCGCATAACAGGTAAACCTCCCGATTATGCTCCGGTGGTTTATCGTCTGGTCTGGATGAAGCGCCATGAATCCGGTCTATTCCGCAAAATCGCCATGGTTTGTGATGTGCACACCTGGTTAGTCTGGAAACTGACACACTCTTTCAGGACGAGCTGGGCCAGTGCCGATCCGCTTGGGCTTTTCGATTTGAAAAACAAGCGCTGGTCGCCGGTAATTCTATCTGCTTTAGAACTGAAAGAGGAGCAAATGCCTGCGGCATTTCGTCCCGGCACCGTACTCGGAAAGTTAACCGAAGAGGCATCGAAATTAACCGGCCTGCGCACCGGGACATTGGTTGTGGCCGGTGGTGGAGACGGACAGGCGGCCGGATTGGGAGCCAACGCACTTACCCCGGAGCGCGCTTATCTTAATCTGGGGACGGCCGTTGTGGCGGGCGTCTACGGGTTTCGCTACCGGACTAACAAAGCATTTCGTACAATGTGCGCCTGTTCCGAAAACGGATACTATTACGAATGCAGTTTGAGAGCCGGAACCTTCGCGATTGACTGGTTTATAAAAAATATTCTGAACATCGACCCATCCAAACAGTCCGGCATCTATAAACAGTTGGAAAAAGAAGCACGTCTGGTTCCTGCCGGAAGCGATGGGTTATTTCACCTGCCATATTTATGCGGTGCCATGAATCCCTATTGGGACATCAACGCCAGAGGCGCATTTACCGGTCTGTCATCCTCGCATCGTCGCGGACACATGTATCGGTCCATTCTGGAGGGCATCGCCTTTGAACAATTATTCGCGCTGAATGCCGTCGAAAAGACCATTGGCGTCAGGGTGCGTGAACTCGTCGCAATCGGCGGAGGCGCCGCCAGTAATTTCTGGTGCCATATTTTAGCCGATATAACCGGGAAAAACATTTGTCTTCCCCAAAACTCAGAAGCGTCCGCTTTGGGGGCTGGTATCGCCGCCTCCATTGGAGCAGGCTGGTACCCGACTTTCAAGACCGCTGCACAGGCTATGACCAGTGCTGAAAAAATTATCAAACCGGACTTACAAAATCATGAAAATTATCAGCACCTGTTCGCGGCTTACCGGGCAATATATCCAAAGTTGAAAACTTTATTATAAATGAGTAGAAAACACTCCGGATAATTACTTCCATTGACCTTCCACCTTGTGAAAATTTATACCAACTGACTCAAATAGGTTATACTTTAATATTGGAAAAGGCACTTTTAGGCTTGAATATCGGAAGATTGTTAATTAATATACAACAGCAGGAAAAAATAGTATGCCTAACGAAGGAAGAATGATGAAAAAGCAATTGACTGGTATTATTTTAGGGATCGTTTTTCTTAACGCTATATCGATGGCTCAGACAAAGAATACCGCGGATGATTTATTCAAACGGGCAAGCACGAAGTACGGACATCAGGACTTTAAGGGAGCTATTGCCGATCTCACCGAGGCAATCAAACTGAAACCGGACGATGCCGGCGCTTATGGACTGAGGGGAGATGCAAAGTGTGGACTCAAAGACTGGCAGGGAGCCATTACCGATTACACAAAGGTAGTCAATCTGAAACCGGATTTTGCAATGGTATACAACAACAGGGCGAATGCAAAGAGCGAACTTAAAGACTATCAGGGAGCCATTACCGACTATTCTAAGGCGATCGAGCTGGAACCGAAATATGCAGTGGCCTACAACAACAGGGGAAATGCAAAGAATGAACTTAAAGACTATCGGGGAGCCATTACCGACTATTCTAAGGCAATCGAGCTTGAACCTGAATATGTGGCGGCCTACAACAACAGGGGAAATGCAAAGGGGAGACTGTACGACTTTGAGGGAGCCATCACCGACTACAACAAGGCAATTAGTATAATGCCGGATTATGCAGACGCGTATACCAACCGTGGGCTGGCATATTTGGGACTTGACCAAAAAAGCGAAGCATTGGCGGACTTCCTGAAAGCGAGAGAACTGGGAAAAATCGTCTCCCAGGAACTTTTTGATATGTGTCAGTAATGCCCGCGGCTTAGTTGCCATCCATTAGCTTATAACAAGGAGGTTATTATGATTTTCATCTTAGCAATACTTATTACCGTTGTCGCCCTTTTTGTGTGGCGCGGTGCCGTAAGAAAAATACGGCAGAACGAAGTTTTATTCCGGCAAGTCGCTTCCGGAAGTTTACTGGTCGTAATTGTGTCCGGAATTGTCGCGCTGTCCCAGATGTTCACTCAAATCCCGGCCGGACATGTCGGTGTTATTGATTTTTTCGGCACAGTGTCAGAGAAGACTCTTCCGGCCGGAATCAATCTGGTTAATCCGCTGGCGCAGGTGATCAAATATTCCATCCAGACGAAGGAGCATAAAGAAACAATGCAAGTGCTCTCGCGCGAAGGGCTTACTATTGGATTGGAGGTCAGCGCGCTCTACCGGCTCAACCCGGATTCGGCGGCTCGCGTATACAAGACGGTTTCTGGTGGCGACTATGAAACCATCATCCTTATCCCGCAATTTCGCTCCATCAGCCGCGCCGTCACGGCCAGTTTTCAGGCCAGTGCGCTGTATTCAACCGAACGCGAGCGGCTCGGTGCCGCAATTCAGGAAGAGTTCGCCAGGATGGTCGGACCTCGCGGAGTAATTATTGAAAGTACGCCAATCCGCAATGTGGCGCTCCCGGTGCAGCTGACCGAGGCGATTGAGCAAAAACAACGCGCCGACCAGGAAAGCCAGCGCATGGAATTCGTTCTTACCAAGGAGAAGCAGGAAGCCGACCGGAAACGCATCGAGGCCAGAGGAATCGCCGACTTTCAGAATATCGTAGCCACGGGCATTAGTGAACAATTATTGCGCTGGAAAGGTGTCGAAGCGACTGAGAAGCTGGCGCACTCACCGAATACCAAGGTAATCATCATCGGCGCCGGAAAAGACGGCTTGCCAGTTATCCTGGATACAAAATAGTTCTTCAGGAGTAACTTGAGGTGCATGGAAACCGCCTGATATGATGGGGATTGGGATCAGTATTACGTCCTGAAATGCTGAAATAAAGATGAGAAATTATGGGAAAAATTAGACGATTATTCATCGGATTGATCATTTTGCTGTCGTTTCTCGGATGCGATAGTGATACTAACATTGTTGAAGATCAATTTACCTATCCGTTATCGGTCGGGAATCGCTGGGATTATCGGCGGGATTACATTGAATATATGTTTTCAAATAGTTCAAGAGCAGATACACTTACAACTGTTTCCGGCTCCGATTCCTGTTCCGTTAGTGTCGTCCAGAATATCGTATTACGGGACTCGATCGCAACCGTCCAGTTGATCGGACAGGATTATGTAAATGGCGATACTTCGGTCGGATTATATTTCTATCAATCGAGAGATACCGGACTATTTGAAATAGCCTACCAGGATCCCGGATTGATCGTCCTGCCGAAACCCGGTGGTGTCGGGTTTTTATTTACCGAACCGTTAATGTCGCAGTATTTCAGGAAAATGATTGGTCTACAGATCGCTGATCTTGCCAAATCTGCCGGAGCCAATGAACTGTACTTTGAAGATCCACCCGTCTTCGTTTTAAAATATCCGTTTGAGGTCGGTTCGCAATGGATTTATCGGCTGGAAAATCACCCCTGGCGGATCGATAAAGCCGTTATCGGAGATACAACCGTTCAGGTACCCGCCGGGACTTTCGATTGCTATAAAATCAGGCTATCTTACGAATTTTCGGCAACCAATGTAATTGTCGACGATTTTATCGCGAAAGAAGGACTGATCCGGCGCGAGATATTATTTGAAGGGGATATCTCCGATATGTATGGAACTGCATTATATTGCGAATGGCATGAAGATTACATTCTGATGAATTATGATCTTATCGAATAAGGCTGCTGGTTAAATTTATACGTATTTGACGGTAGGAAAAGATGGATAAGAAAATCCGGGTTGGTGTTATCGGAACAAGCTGGTGGGCGGATCGAATGTATCTGCCGGCTCTGCGAAGTCACCCTCAGGCGGATATATCCGCTATCTGCGGGCGGAATCGCGAGCGGACTGAAGCAATGGCGGCCAAATACAACATCTCGAGGATTTTCACTGATTATGAGGAGATGATTAATCAGGGTGGCCTGGATGCAATCATTGTCGGCACCCCGGACGACCTGCACTATGAGATTACTTTGCTATGCCTGAGCGCTGGTTTACATGTACTCTGCGATAAACCACTGGCACTCCGGGCTCAGCAGGCCTTGGAAATGTACGAAAGAGCCGAACAGGTTGGTGTTAAACACATGATTCTTTTCACTTACCGTTGGATGCCATTTTTTCGATATGTTCGCGATTTAATTGACCAAGGGTATATCGGCAAATGTTATCATTGTGAATTTCGCTATGTGGTGGGCTATGGTCTCAAGAAGGAATACAAATGGCGGCTTGACCAGAATCGATCCAATGGCGTTTTAGGGGATTTGGGATCTCACATGATCGATTTGGCGCATTGGTTGGTTGGTGACATTTCGAAAGTCAGCGCCCAGTTGGGTGTTTTTACTGACCGGCCGGGAATAGATGGTGGACGCATAAATCCGGCTAACGATTCGGCTTTCTTGTTGACCGGGTTTGCCAACGGAGCGCATGGAATGATTCATACGAGTTTTGTGGCGCATGTGGCCGATCAGGGAATGCAACTGCAAGTCAGATTATATGGTGAAGATGGTAGTCTCGAAATTAACTATCCCTATCCGGGGCCTGAAGCCGGAGCAATCGTCAGAGGAGCACGCAGTCATGAAGAACAGTTCCAAAGGTTGGAGGTGCCGAGAGTTTATTGGGCTAATGCTGATCCTTCCGAACCGTTCGGTATCTTTACCCGGCAATCGGTAGGTTGCCGCTTATTTATCGATGCCATTCTGGAAAATGTTGCGGTCACTCCGACATTCTATGACGGCTACAAAGTGCAACAGGTTATCGAAGCCGCCATCGACTCAAACAAATCTGGCCGGCGCGTTACAATTAACAATCCCCCGGATGCTCGCATTTAATATTGGAGGTACTATGAGAATTTTTACCCGGAACATGCTTTGGATTATTGTATTTGTCAGTTTTACCATATCCTGTTCAGATCGCCCGAAGAAAAATGATGATGAAACAATCCTTAAAGAAAAAAAGATCATTGAAAAGGTCATTAACGATAATATCAAGTGGGCGTTGAACAAGGACCTGGATCTGCTTTACAGTACGATCCGGCGTGATTCAACTTTACTGTTTGTGAATCCCGATCCATCGTTAGTCAATGGCTTTGCAGAAGTCGAGGAAACCGCAAAATCCTTCTGGATGGATCCGCGTTTCAAAGCGACTTATTCCGAGGTAAAAGATTTACGCATCACGATTTCCAGATCCGGGACGGTTGCCTGGTATTACTGTCTGTTGGACGATTTCGGGGAATGGGATGGCCATCCTTATAAATGGGAGAACGCGCGCTGGACCGGAGTACTGGAAAAAACAGACGGCAACTGGGTGATCCGTCAAATGCATATTTCGTTTCCTAAAAAATAAAACCGGAGAATATCGCGGTTCCAAATATGATTGAGCAGTTAAAAGATTATCAGTTAAACACGTTTGACACTGAATATGTCGACGAACAAAAATGGCCGGTAATAAAACGCTGTATTGACAGAGATTTTCCAGATGGGCAATTTTCATTTTTGGATATTGGAGGGGGAAATGGCCTTTTTGCCGATCGGATATTGACAAACTACCCGCAATCACATGGCACGATGCTGGATAATTCCGCGTTATTAATCAATAAAAATAAGCCACACGATCGGAAACGGGTTATCGTAAATTCCGTTGAGAATATCGGTACAGGGAATAATGAAAAATACGATCTGATATTTTTAAACTGGCTGCTGCATCACTTAGTCGATAATACCTATAGACTTACCAGGCAGAATATTGACGGTATTTTACTGACTATTCGGTCGTTATTAGCAGATCGTGGGAGAGTTTCGATATTTGAAAATATGTATAATGGCCTGATTTTTGACCGCGCACCCGGTTGGCTTGTTTATCAATTGACATCCCAAAAGCTGATTGCACCTATCGTTGCAAAGGCCGGCGCCAACACAGCCGGAGTGGGAGTCTGCTTTTTATCGGAGAAACAATGGCATTCGTGCATTCAGGGAAATGGTTTCGAGATTCTTGATTATTACCGGGACGATGTTTGGGAGATTCCATGGACCTGGAATCTCTTTTTACATATCAGTAAAATCTATTGCGGACATTTTTGGCTGCGGATTTAATAGATGAATCCCGAGTGCTCGCGTGATAATAATATGTTTTCATGATTCACTACTTCATAATCCGGTTACACTGCTCTGCGGTGTAGCCTCAGAACCGTCGCAGCACAGAGCGCAACGACAAGGCTAAACCAAATCACCAACTCTGGTTACACCGCTCCGCGGTGTAACCTAATTCACCCTACTAACCGTTCCGGCGCAGGAGCACCGGAACGAGTGAAAATTAAATCCTCAGTTTAAACCTCTGGACAAATATTTCATGACTCGCAATCGTTATAAAATATTTGAGACAGACTATCCGTATTTGATTACATGTACAGTGGTGAACTGGTTACCGTTATTAAAGACGGAATTCACAAAACGAATCATCATACCCCTCGCTACGAGGCTGTGTTCCGTAACGAATAACAG
>JAZDEI010000243.1:0-4741 GCA_043808945.1 Fidelibacterota bacterium
TTTGTGTCAACGTATGAAGCGATCTGTGACCATTCAGCGGGCAAATCATGATTTGCCCCTACGGTTTTTCTTTGGATGATAAAGCCGAGGTTTTCGGTTTCGGACCCGGTCATCCATTTCAGTACAACCACTCCGCTGAGACAATCAGCCGTGAAAGCCGTCAGTTCCACCGGCAGGGAGTTATCGGACTCATTGCTGCCAATGCCGAATTGCGAGAAACTCGTGAGACCAGTGCGATGCACAATTGGAATGCTATTCGAGCCGGTTCCGACGCTGTGCGAACCGCTTACGCTCCAGCCCGACCCGGCGTCAGCCCGTTTCAGGATGTGTAAATCGGTATAATCGGAAATGCCGGAAAAACTCGTGGCGGTCAAATCCAGGCTGTAAGTTCCGCCGCTCAGTCCGCCTCCGGATGTCACTGTCCAGTATCCATCCGAAGCGACTTTTGTGATTTCATAAGCATCGTCGGTAACCGGCAAGCCGGTGCTGCCCGGATTAGAGGCCGTGAAATTCGCCAGCAGGGTGCCACCGGAAGTCGGGGCGGATGTAAAACTAACATTCGCCGGGCGATAATAAGTTGCCGTGCCGACCGGGAACAGCACATCGGATGTCGTCGATGCCGCAAACCAGCGTTTGAGGTTGCCGATGACCGTTCCGCTGGTGCGGGACAGCGAACCGGTGGAACTGGCGCTGGAACCAATGGTCAGAGTATAACTATCGGTTGTGATATTTCCCTGCGTCATCGTCAGTTCACTTGTGATAGTTACGTCTGCACTTAATATGACGCCACTGGCATTATTAATTGTAACATAGGTTCCTCCGGTAAAGCATACGCCGGGGCTGTAAGTCTCGAGGATCCATTCACTCGGCCAGTAACGGTATGTGGAAAATCTCAACACACCACCGTCGTAACCTACGGGAGCGGGTGAGGCACTTCCCGCCAGCCAGATAGCGCTGCCGGAACTCCAGGAAACATAACCGTTGGTGTTATTATCCGACATATAACAATATCCGCTTCCGGCGAATTTTAGAGTCGTATTCGCACCGATGGTCAGATGCTGTTCAATTAATGTTTTTGCGGCTTCCGTGCCACCGCCAACGATAATGAATGGAAATGTTTCCGACCCGCTCGTCCAGGTGTTGTTGGCATTTTCCCACAAATTTCCGCCATAAATCCCGAAGCCATTATTGGTATTGTCACTCCCGGTGTTACCGGTATAACTGTACAGATACAGATTGTTCAGATAAGCACCGTATCCGCTGTTGCTATTGAATGTATTGTTGTCAATCGCGGCGATTGTGTTGCTGGTTAAGTACAATCCGTCAGCACCATTGCTTGCGAAGGTGTTGTTGGTAATTGAAATATCGGTGGCTTCCGTGACGTAAGCGCCGTTACTGCCGTTATTCGAGGCGGTACTGTAACTGATTTCCGGATTGCAGTTATTGACATATAAACCGTAATTCTGGCTGTATTCGCTGGTGCTGTTGGTAAAGTGACCGGCATCAGATTTGTAATAATACACATTGGCGTTGTTGGTATTTCCGCTCGTCCTCCCGCCGTAACGAACCCGGCAATAATCGAAATAGCCGATGCCTTCATAAGAAGAACCGTCGAGGTAAATTCCGTCCCAGTCTCCGCCTGACGGACTGGTGGCCGTGCCGTCGCCTTTGGTGTCGCCGCCATAGTTATCGTCGTTGATGGATGTAAAAGTAACCAGCGAGCCGCTTTCGCCGTTTACATCCAGCGTTCCGTTCGCCTTTATATACGAACAGGAGTTGCCCTTGATGACGGTTCCGGCATTAATGGTTAAGGTATATCCCGAGTTGATTTGGGTCAGTCCCAGCAAAATGAATGGAAAAGAAGACGACCCGCTCGACCAGGAACAATTGGCGCTTACGGTTCCTTTGAGGCCGAATCCGTTGGTGGAATTGCCGGTACCGGTGTTACCGGAGTAAGATATTAACGCTATCCCATCGCTGCCGGCGCTGTTTCCCAGGTATACTCCGTATCCGGAATTATTTGAGAAAGTGTTGTTGGTAATGGCCGGCGATGAATCGCTGGAGTAAGCATACAGACCATGACCGGAATTATTACTGATCGTACTGTTGCTGATCGTTGGTGAACAACTATAGACACAAATTCCGTAATAACCGCTGTATTCGATCTGACAGTTGCTGACATAGCTGGCGTCGTTGGCGTCCGAAAACCGGATATTCCCGATTAAACCGGTCGACTTGCCACCATAGCGCACCCGGCAGTAATCGAAGTAACCATAACCACCATCAATATTGATCCCCTGCCAGTCGCCCGCAGTCGGAACACCGTCCGAACCGGAGATCGTCTCACCGTAAGTATCATCATCCTTAGCGGTAATTACAACATTGCTGGGCGAACTGCCGTTGACATCGAGGGTGCCGACCACATTGATATAAGCGTTCGGCGCAAATTTTACCACCGCGCCAGCTTCAATTGTCAAGGTCGTTCCCGAGGCAACGCTCGCACTGGCGGAAAGATAATGTGTTCCCGCCGACCACGTTCCGGAGACGGAGCCGCTGTGAGTTTCGTAACTGAAAAGAATGGTGGTCAATAAAAAGAATACACAACAAAGAAACACAGTGAGTTTTTTGGTCAACATAATAGTACTTTCTCGATAATTAAATCATTAATGTTGACTGTAATATTCCGAACTCTGATCGAAATAACAATGGGTTTTTCTTCCCAAAACACGATTTAGGAATAGAGGAGCGTTTTCGAGTTGGTATTTTGAATTTTAGCGCAGGCTGCGGATATATTCGGAAGGCGACGAGCCGTTGACGGTTTTGAAGACGCGGTTGAAGGCCGAGCGGGAATTGAATCCGACCCTCAGATAGAGTTCGTTGATTTTGACATCACCGGCTTTTTCTTCGATCAGCCGGGTGGCGGCTGCAATCCGGTATTTATTGATCAATGAAACGAAATTCTGATCATAAACCTCGTTGATTACCTGTGAAATTTTTCGGGCCGGCACATGAACTTTTTTGGCAAAGAGGCCGATATGTAAATCAGGGTTAAGATATAGCTGATTGATGCTCAGATATTCATCGATGACGGCTTTAATGCCGTTTTTTTCATCGATAGTAATTACACCCCTGAGGTTAGAATCCAGTTTATGCGATATTCGATTGAAGCGCGATTGCAACACAATCAGATTTTGTTTAAAACCGATATAGACCGCAAAAATGATAAAAGGCGTTGTCAGCAATATATCAACGAAATTCTTCTGGTCGCCGGTCCAGTTGGTAAACAGGCCCAGAATAGCGGCGGCTCCTTCGTAGAAAATTACCGCTACGATATAAAACGAGATATATCTGACGAGCAGAGTTTCCGTGAAATTGCTCCCGAGGTTTTTCCGCGCAATTTGAATCAGCTTCAGGGTCAGAAAGATGTAAACGACAGTTTGCAGATAATAAGCCGGGATTATTACCCATTGGCATAATGCAAAACCATGCAGGCCGGTGTTTCTTTCGGAGAAATGAAATGTTGCGATCTGTAGTTTCTCGGCGTAGCCGAGTGGATAATAAACGAAAGCCAGGACGATGAAAATTATCGTCGGCAGGATCGTGTAGACAAACAGGGGCGGACGATTATTGTCCCGTCCGTTAAAAACCAGATCGCGCGAATAGGCATAAATCAACGGATAGATCATCAGGTTGGCCCAGAACATTAAAGGCAACAGGAATCTGACCGCGAACGGAATACCGTTAATCAGCAGATCGTCGGCGATCAGTACGAACATTATGGCCAGCAGACCCAGTTTAAGATAAAGCCGCGGCTTGGTCCGGAAGCGCTCGATCTGAAACAGAAAAAAGAAAAATGTCAGGAAGAGGATAACGAAAATAATGGTCAGGACATCGAACAGGGAAAACAAAATCAGCGCTTTCTTATTTCAGCAGGAAAATTGCTCATCCCGAGTTTTGAAACTTGGACGAATTCTAAATCATGCATGCCGTTACCAGATTGAATCCAACGAAATTATAAAAGCCGCGACAATAACGGATGATATAATAGAAAATATTGTCCTTACCTGCAACAGGATTTTCACTCTATGATGTGCGACCGGTCAAATGAAAATTTTCCGCAAAGGAATTCGCTCTTGATTCGCGCTGGTTATCTTTGTAAAATGTCGAAGCGAAAAAATAATAAGGGCGAGAGTATATGAACGAAGTTTTAAGCAGGATTGAACAACTAACCGCTTCCGGTCAGGCCGGTGTCGTCGTGACGGTTGTGGAAAATTTAGGAGCGGCGCCGGGGAAAGTATCCTTCAAGATGCTGGTTCGGTCGGATGGTAAAACCTTTGGCACGGTCGGAGGCGGCAGTCTCGAAGCGGCGGCAATTCGGGATGCTGTAAAGATTTTCCAATCACAAAAATCAGAATTGAAGAGATACGATCTGGAATCGCTGGGCATGTCCTGCGGCGGCAGTTCGACGCTCTTCTTTGATTATTTTCCGGCGGCGCGCACTCTGCTGATTTTCGGCGGTGGTCATTGCGGGCAGGCGCTTTATAAAATGGCGCCGCAGATTGGCTTTCACGTCCGGGTTTTCGATAATCGCCCGGAATTGCGCCCGCAATTTACCGAAGCGGATTTGACCCTGTGCGACTTAGCGAAATTGCCGACGGAAGCGCTTCCGGACTCCAATTGCTATGCCGCGATTATGACCTACAACCATCAATTTGATTACACTGTCCTGCGGCAGCTGCTG
>JAZDEI010000244.1:0-3654 GCA_043808945.1 Fidelibacterota bacterium
CCGAAAATAAAATAGACTAAAAATAGAATGATATTGACGGAATTGAATAATTCCATGCCCCGGTAACTGGAAACCAATCCGCCCACAATCAGATAAAGTCCCAGCTGGGTCAGGCCCAATAATCCCAGGCCTAAGATTTTACCGGACATCAATTCACCGGGTGTAACCGATGATAACAGGACTTCGACCAGGCGATTCGAGCGCTCGGCCAGGACACTGCGCATTAAAATCTGGGAGGACATGAAGATTGCAAAAAACAGCATCAGTACATAAATGATCGGCATAAGATACGAAAGCATCTCATCGCCCTCTTTCTCCCCGCCGCCGGTATTGACCTGCACCATTTTGAAATTAACATTTTTAGTGACCGACCGGATCAGAGCCGGATCGAGACCGGCCGAGATCATGCGATGCTCGGAGATAATTTCATTGACGGTACGATTTAGTTCGGCCTGGTCCCGGAAATTCCCCATATTCATGCTGTAATAACTTACCCGGCTGGAATCCAGCACATCGACGGGAATAACGATATATGCGCTGATAACCGCAGAATCCAGGAAATCTGCGGCCTGTTGTTTCAATATCGTTGGATCGCCGTTTTCCAGGAGAATGATCTGATATTTGGGCGTCTTGTCCTTGAGTGTATAATTCTGTTCCAACCGTCGTTGAAACCGATCGCCGAACTGTCCGGTTTCGTCCACCACCGCAATGAGACGCGTTTCGTGATCGGCTGAAGTCATGACGGCTGTCGGAATGAACATTGAAGCGACAATAATCAGCGGCATGACGAGTGTTGATATGATAAACCACTTCGAGCGAATTCTGGTCAGATACTCCCAGCGGCTGATGATCAGGATATTTCTCATGGCTGATCCTCCCCCCTGACTTGTTCGATAAATATCTGCTCCAGGGAAGGCTCGAGCAATTCAAAACGGGTTACCTGAACTCTTTGCATTACGGTCTGCAAGAGATCGTTGAGATTGGAATCACCGGTCAAACGGGCGTTGATCTGATTGGCAGTCACCCGCATATCCGGCAAATTAAGGTCTGCGAGGGCGGTCTGTTCTCCGCTGTAATCGATCGCCAGCATCTGCGTGCCGTAATCTTTTTTAATTTTCCGCAAATCGCCATAGAGGATTAGTTTGCCGCGATTGATCAGACAAATCCGATCACAGAGTTTCTCGACCTGTTCCATCTGGTGCGTCGAGAAAATGACCGTCGCGCCGCGTGCCTGCAACTCGCCGATAATTTCCTTGAGCAGCAGCTGGTTGACCGGATCGAGCCCGCTAAATGGTTCGTCTAATATCACTAATTCCGGTTGATGGATGACTGAAATGATAAACTGCACCTTTTGCTGATTGCCTTTGGAAAGTTCCTGAATCTTGCGCATAGCAAAACCTGATAAATCAAAACGGCGCAGGTATTCATCGGTGCGCTTCCCCGCCTCGGCCTGAGAGAGGCCTTTCAACCGGGCTAAATAGACGACGGTTTCCTTTAGTTTCATTTTCTGATATAAGCCGCGCTCTTCCGGCAGGTAACCGACTTTCAGAAAATCGGCCTTTTCTAAGCGTCTTCCACGAAATTCGATCCGCCCTGCATCCGGCTGAATGATGTTCATAATCATGCGGAGCGCCGTCGTTTTCCCGGCGCCATTCGGTCCCAGCAGGCCAAACGTTTCACCCTGAGATACTGAAATACTCAAGTCATCGACAGCTACCGTCTTGTTAAAGACTTTTCTGACATTAGTAAGCTGTAACATCCGTCAACCTCAATATAATTGATTTCAGCTTATTACCTGACGATAAATTTAATGAAGCGGCGTTTACCGACTTTGGTAATGTATTCGCCAGGTTCCTGTATGGAATAATTAATGTCGCTGATCTTTTCGTCATTGATCCGAACGCCGCCCTGCTGGATCAGACGCCGGGCTTCGCCATTTGAGGATACTGCACCGCAATCGGTCAGCAGTTTGATCAATTGTCGCGGCAATTCTGACGCCGAAATGACAATCTCTTCGATTTCATCCGGCATTTCTTTTTTACTGAAAACCTGCTCGAAATTATGCTCGGCCTGTTGGGCGGCATTCTCGGAATGATACATAGCGATGATCGTGCAGGCTAACTCTTTTTTCAGTAACATCGGATTGGTTTTTCCGTCGCTCAGGCGACTCTTGACATCCTGAAGTTGGGCCAGCGAGTAGTCCGTCACCAACGTAAAATATTTCTGGATCAGGTTATCGGAAATCGACATGACTTTGCCGTACATTTCGGACGGTTCATCGTCGATGCCGATGTAATTGCCCAGGCTTTTACTCATGCGCTGTCCGCCGTCGATACCTTCCAGTACCGGCAAGGTCAGGATCACCTGCGGTTCCTGCCCGTATTCGCGCTGGACATCGCGGGCGGTCAACAGGTTGAATTTCTGTTCGGTGGCACCGAGTTCGACGTCGGCCTGAATCGCCACCGAATCAAAACCCTGCATCAATGGATAGAAGAATTCGTGCAGGCTGATCGGATTGCCTTCCTTATAGCGCTTGGTAAAATCGTCTCTTTCGAGAATACGGGCGATCGTGAATTTCGCGGCGAGGCTCATAATCTCGTCGAATTTCATTTTAGCGAACCATTCGCCATTATAATGGACTTCCGTCTTACTTTTATCTAATATTTTAAAAAACTGATTCTCGTAGGTTTCCGCATTTTTCAGCAAGGTCTCGCGTTTCAGCCGCGGACGGGTTTCGTTTTTACCGCTGGGATCGCCGACCATGCCCGTGTAGTCGCCGATGATCAGAACGATCGTATGCCCCAGTTCCTGAAACTGGCGCAACTTGCGAATGCCGACCGTGTGGCCGAGATGAATATCCGGAGCGGTCGGATCGAATCCTTGCTTAATTCTCAATGGTTTATCTGTTTTCAGCGAACGTTCGAGTTTTTTAATCATCTCCTCTTCGGAGATCAGTTCCTCGGTTCCTCTCTTGATGATTTCCAATTGTTCTTTTACCGGTAAAAACATGGGTGAATTATCCTTCTTTTCTGATACGTTCCATTTCGCGGCGGGCATCTTTATGGGCGATGGCTTCGCGTTTATCATATTGCCGCTTACCTTTAGCCAGCCCGATTTCGACTTTGACTTTCCCTTCAGCAGTAATGAAAACCCGAAGAGGGATCAGGGTTTCGCCTTTGGTCTCGACACTCCGCAGGAGACGCCGGATTTCGGTGCGATGCAGAAGCAGTTTGCGGTCTCGCTCCGGATCGTGGTTGTCATGACCACCGTAGTCGTACGGCGAGATATGACATTTCAGTAAAAACACCTCCTGATTGACGATCTTAGCGTAACTGTCTTTCAAATTTATCTGCCCGGAGCGGATCGATTTGACTTCTGTGCCTTTTAATTCTATCCCGGCTACAATGGTGTCCAGAATAAAATATTCGTGGTAAGCTTTCTTGTTAGTCGTAACGTTTCTAAACTCTTCTTTAGGCATGCGGAAAATTTAATTCTTTTGCCCTAACTTCCAATGTAAATCTTGGAGAACTCGGTCGGACGTCATAAATTTGGCCGTTATTTGAAGCCCGGGTGGTGGAACTGGTAGACGCGCTAGGTTCAGGACCTAGTGGCCAATAGGCCGTGCGAGTTCAAGTCTCGCCTCGGGCACAAATC
>JAZDEI010000245.1:0-6516 GCA_043808945.1 Fidelibacterota bacterium
CGGTTTTGGTGTACTGGCAAAGCAATTGCCAGGCTGAATCGCGATTCATAATCGCTCCTTAATCATAATAATTATTTATTCCCGCGAATCGGCCGTCCGATAAATTTCCGGGCGGCGATCTTGAAAAATATCATTCAAAGGAGAAAATTTTTTATCCAAAGCCTGCGCCGGATCGATATCTCTCACTAAAATCCCCGCCCGGTTGGCCGGTAAACGTCCGAGTCGTTTACCTTTCGGATTCGTAATTTGACTTTGTCCGGTAAATGTCAGTGACATTTCCGCATTGAGGCTTTCATGACCAATCCGATTGGCGGTCGCTGTAAAAACACGGTTTTCCAGACTACGGGTCAGCATGGCATCCTGGCAGTACGGTAAAACCAGATTCGCCGGATGAGCGATAATCTGGGCACCGCGCAAAGCCAGCGAGCGCGCCATCTCCGGGAAAAGCCAATCAAAACAGATCATGACCCCAACTTTAACGCCCTGAATTTCGATCACCGGCGGTGCGTCCATGCCGGGTGAGAACCATTTTTTCTCCTCATAAAACAAATGCACTTTACGGTAAACGCCCCGCCATTCACCGCGATCGAATACCACGGCACTGTTAAAAACCTGCCCGCCGGATTTTTCCGCCATACCAAGAATGAGAGCGGTCTGATGCTGGCGGGTGAGCGCACACAGAACTTCGGCCGTCGCGCCATTTCTGGCGTCTTCCGCCAGCGCCCGGACTTCATCCAATCCGCTAAAAACGTAACCGGTCGTGCAAAGTTCGGGCAAAATCCAGAGGTCAGATTGACTGCGCGCCAAAACCCGGCTGATTTTCTTCAGATTGGTCTCGATCCGCCCTTTAACCGGAGTGAACTGATAAATGCCTATTTTCATCGTTGGTCAGTCAGTATCTATCATGATTCGTCGGGCTGCAAGCCGAAAAATTCCCGCTCAGGGAACTTTGACATTGATACCCAACTCGGAGTAAATGTTATACAACCCGTCTCTGATGAATTTCAGATCCGGATGATTGCCGGGGAAATGCTTCCGCAATAATTTCAGGGCGCGATTGTAGCAATATTCGGCGCGCCCAAAATTGCCGTGCTTTTCATAAAAATTGGCCAGTTTAGCGAAAACCCGGGCAGTGTTCGGATGCTCAAATCCATAATTCGTCTGTAAAAACGCCAAACTTTCCCAGAGCAATGCTTCGGCCCGGTCAACAAATCCGAGTTCATCCTCAACATCCGCCAGCTGACAGAGATAAATGCTTTTCCGCAGACGCCAGAGTTTATTTTGGATCTCGGTCAGTTCCAGTAATTTTTCGAGAAAGTCACGCGCCCGCATCAGCTTCCCGCGATTAATCAGAAAACCGATCAGGTTTTCCAGCGTTGGGATCAGTTCCTGCGAATCGCCGCCACAGACCAGGATTTTGGTCTCCAGAGCTTTCAGATAATATTCTTCGGCGGCGGCGTCTTTATTCAACATGTCGCAAATCCAGCCCAGGTTGTTGAGCACCTTAGCGGTCTCGATATGATCGTTACCGAAACAGGTCTCGGCGTAATACAATTCCTCTTCAGCCGTCCAGAGTGCCTCTTCGTATCGGGCAACCGATATCAGGTGGAGAATCTTTTGATCGAATTCGACTAACGGCGTCAAACAGTTGTCCCTTTTTCCGGAATATTTCTGACCATGCAACTTGTCACGGTGCAAATTTAATATTTCCAATAAAAATTACTATGCGTTTTTTTCGGAGACTTGTGACATTTAAACTTGACCAATCGGCAGGCGGTCGTAAATTTGACGCAGGTTAATTTTGGAGAGAGCTTTGAGCGAACATTTGTCAGAAAAATCGATTACGGCGATTATCGCCCACCGGCTGGACCTGGCATCGGAAGTCGCCTTTTTTAAGCACTGGAAAACATGCGACTTCTGTCAGCTGCAATTACGTCCTCCGATTGATCGCGATGCGTCCCGCTCGCATGTGATTAAGGCGGGAACTATCCTGTACGATCTGAGCGTGACTGCCCGCTGGCCTTTTAAAATTATCTCAACAGAAGACGAACTGCTGGCGCTGACTGTCTCGGATGATGAATTCGGGCGCTATAGAGCAATTCTCCGGCGCGATGGTTTTGCTTTCGAACACGAAAAGCCACCGGAGTTTACCAGGGAGATCGGAAATCGTATTCGCGATTTCATGGAGGCTGGTAAACCTTATAGTATTTCTGAGATCAATTTGTCCCTGGTCGGCTCCATATTCGCGCGGCAGGTTTTACTCTGGACATGGTTAGTGCCATTCGGCCAGGTCGCTACTTACGGACAAATTGCCCGCTGGCTCGGAAAACCTGCGGCGGCCCGCGGCGTTGGCGGCACCTTACACCGCAATCCAATTGCATTGGCGATTCCCTGCCATCGTATCATCGGAACTAATGGATCGTTGGTTGGTTTCGGCGGCGGGTTGGATATGAAAAGAAAGCTACTTGACCTTGAGGGAAGTTATCCGCAAATTTAAACCATGCAGATTGAGCGCCTTCAGTTAAACAAACCTGTGACTTAATCGTATGCGTCATTCACTGCCTCGTAAGAAAATTTTTGGGCACGGCGTCCTGTCGGTCGGGATCTGGCTGATTCTGACCATTTGCATGGCAAATGCTGAAGAAATGGCGCTGGAAGGCACCTGGCTTTTCAAACTCGGCGACGATTCCACCTGGTCAAATCCCGAGATGAATGACTCTGCCTGGTTTCCAATCCGCGTCCCAGGTTTCTGGGAAGATCAGAATTACGAAAATTACGATGGGTTTGCCTGGTATCGCTATCATTTTCAGGCCAACTCGACCTTTAATAAAAAAGATTCGTTGATCCTTTTTCTCGGTAAAATCGATGCGGCCGACGAAGCTTTTTTAAACGGCGTCAGGATCGGCGGCAGTGGTCTTTTCCCGCCGGAATCAGTTTCGGCCAAAAACAGCGTAAGACGTTACTCATTCCCGACAAAGTTGTTAAAATCAGACAATGTGCTTGCCTTAAGGGTTTTCGACGATCGGGACAAAGGCGGCCTCTACAGCGGGCCGCTCAAACTCGTCGCCAGCGAAAATCACATAACCACCTCGCCGACCGTTAAAGTCCTTCAAAATTCGATTAATCTTCTGCCTTTCACCAATGGTATTTCGGCCTGTTGTTATAATCTTAAAACCCGTTCGTTTTCTAATTTTTATCCGCACATCTATCGCAAATTTGACGAAAAAACCGACACACCCGTCCTGATCAGTCAGGCTAAAACCGTCATCTATCGCAATCAGCAGGAATTGTCGCTGACCAATTTAAAAACGGCCGAGATCGGATATATCGAAGGCACCGGGATTGTTAAACATACCTTGATCGGTGACGATTTTACACTGACTCAATACGGGTTTTGCCCATTTACACTGCAAAAGCCTTTCTGGATTTTTATTGTGGTTTTACAGGGCAATAACCTCGACAGCCTGACCATGAATTTCAGCATCAAATCCAACAACATTGACTTAGATATCGGCAAGTGGGCGTACCAGCAAGGCGACCGCAAGTGGCTGACGGTTTTGATTAATTATAATTCCAGCGCCGGGGATGCCGATCGCCTTTTTCTGAAAAAATTCAAAAACGAACACCCCGGATTCAAGGCTTTGACCGACGAAATCGATTGGTGGCAGGACTGGCACGCTCAAACATTACTACCGGAAAATATTCAGCCCTCCGAAAGAAACGTCTACCTGCAATCATTGGCAGTTTTGAAAATGGCGCAATGCCGGGAGGCTTTTCCGGCCGGCGGGCAGATTATCGCCTCCCTTCCGCCATCTTCCAGCAATTACTGCTGGCCACGCGATCAGGCCTACGCGATCGAAGCGCTTTTATCTTCCGGTCATATCGATGAAGCCCGCCAGGCGTTACAGTTCATCATGAACGGACGCTGTGGCCGGTATAAAATCTATCAATGGAACGGCAGGAATCTAGGCATCGGTGTCGATTATGCAGTCTCGATCTTTCGTTACCTGGGTAATGGCGTCGAAGAATCTGTTCTCGATGACAACGGCCTGACCCAACATCTCGACGGATTCGGCTTGACGCTCTGGAATCTGAATCGCTACCTCGAAATTACCGGCGACACCAAATTTCTGAAATATTACTGGACGAAAATTTCCCGCAACATTGCGGATGTCCTTCCGGAACTGATCGATGCCAGCGGCCTGGTACGCGCCGAATCCGGTCCCTGGGAAAAAACCGCGCTTTTTAAACATTATACCTATACTTCGGCCTGCACTTACCGCGGGCTGATCGATGCCGCCATGCTGGCGCGCCTGATGAACGACGAGGCCCGCGCCCGCCGATACGAAGAGACTGCAATCGGTATACGGATCAATATGGAAAAAAATCTGATTGACCATCAGGTTAATTCACTAAAAGGCAATCTCGAAGACCTCGATCCGAATTTGTACGTCGACGCGTCGGTCGTCGAAGCCCTGAACTGGATATTTAATCCACAGGACCAGGTTAACAAGGGTACTCTTGATGCATTGAAAAAATATCTGGTACTAAAAAATTCCGGACGGGGATATTGTCGCACAACTAATGATCTGATCACCCGCCATTACGAATGGGTTTTCGGTGATCTGCGTATGATTACAGCCATAAAAAAAATGACCGATTTTAAAACGGCCGCCGATCTGCAAAACTGGATTACGAAGCAGGCAACCGATAATTTTGGCCTGATTCCACAATATTTCGACATTCGCAATGCCGATTATATCGGGATTGTTCCGCGCTGTGGTCTGGGAGCCGGCGCTTACATAGCTAATTTTTGGAGGCAATGATTATCAGCAAAATCCATTACCACCGAATATTTGCTCTTTTCCTGATATTATTAATCCAGACTTGTTCGAAAAATCCTTTCCCGCCGGAAGTGCATGATATTTTAGTGAATCAAAACCGGCGCACTTTGAACCGGATTGTCGATCAATATCTTAAATCGCCTTCCGTTGAAACCCGTTACCGGCTCTGCCTGGCGATTGCGAACAGCCGTGATACCTTGTTGGTTCCCAAACTAACCGCCCTGCTGGCAGATAATTCACCACTGGTGCGGGGCGGAGCGGCTTTTGCCTTTGGCCAATTGGCCAGCAGTGCTGCGGAAAGCATTTTGGTAAAGCATTTACCGGTTGAAAATGACGATGAGGTTTGTCGGCAGATCGCAATGGCGCTCGGGCAAATCGGCAGTCAGGCCAGCCTGGATTTTCTGTTAAATCCGGCCCTGGCAGTATCGAACGATATATCGATTCAGGCTCTGGTCTATTACTTCCAGCGTCAGGTTTATAATCCAAATAGTCTGCGCTATGCCATCGCCGGTTTACAGAGTGCCGATCCGAGTGTCGCCCGTTGGTCGATCTTTGCCCTAAGCCGCGTGCGTGACCGGGCTTTGATGCGTGAAATTACCGGCGATCTTCAGACTGCATTGAAAACTAAAGACATTGCCGCCAGAATCAAGGTCGTCGCCTGCCTGGCGCCGCTGAATTTTCCCGAAAAGGCTGAAATCTGGCCGCAATTACTGGCAGATAACGATCCGCGCCTGAGAATCGAAGCCGCGCGCGGCATCGCTTATATCGCCGGCAATGCCTATGTGCTGCATCGGATTTTAAACGATTCCGTTCCACAGGTTGTCGCCAGCGCACTGGAAAATTTACCGGATTCGCTGAAAATCGTCGCCACCATTCAGACCGATTTAAGAGCATTGACCGGCCATCCATCTCCGGAAGTCCGTGGCGCGCTGGTAAAATTCCTGACCATGCGCGGCGGCCTGAGCGCTTTACATGATTTCGACCTTTTATCGCTTGGTGATAATTTACTGCCGGCGGCTGTGGAAGGTTTGATCGCCTGGGGCAGACCGGCGGCGCTGGCGGTTCTGGATAGCCTTTCCAACAATCAGCGTTTTGCGGTTTCGACCCCGGCTTATCTCGGATTGATAGCGGTTGCGGGACAAAACAAACTGTCGCCGCCCGAATTTGGGAAAATTCTCGCCGCCGGTCTGCGGAGTGACGATCCGGTAAAAATTGCGGTCGCGGCAGAGGCTATGCGCGATTCCAGCGGAAATTACCGCGAATGGCAAGCGCTGTTATTTCCTCCGCTGAAAAATTTAAAAAACACCGACTTTACAGATGCTATTATCGAAATTCTGAAAACGATTGCCGTGCTACGTCCGCCGGGCGGAATGCCATCCGTCGAGCCATTATTGGTCGCCCGCGATCTCCGCATTCGGAATCTGGCGCGACAGATATTGACGGAAGTTTATCAGACTAACATCCCGAAGATCGCCGACGATTATTACGGCGCCGGGCGACAATCACGGTTAACCAAATTGGCAAAATACGACCTGCGACCGACTGTTTTACTCGAGACCGACCGGGGGACAATCAGTATCCGCCTGGATGGTTACTATGCGCCTTTTACAGTCGACGCTTTCCTCACGAGCATCGAAAAAGGTTTTTATAATGGTTTGTCTTTTCACCGGGT
>JAZDEI010000246.1:0-5921 GCA_043808945.1 Fidelibacterota bacterium
CTGGTTCGGCCAACCGCTCTCATTGCGCAGGGCAATCGGAATATCACCAAAACCCGTCGGAGCATTTATCCTGAAAAAGAACGTATCGGTTGCAAAATCATCCGCAAAATCTACCGGAGCGTTCGTCAGATTGAAAGTCACACCTTGCCATTCTTCGTAGGAAATCCATTCCAATAAATCATCGCCGGCAATATTCACACAATTAACTTTCCCTGCTCCCCCTGCTACGGTCGGCCCGATCGAATCACATAAGGCCGTCTTAACTCCCTTTTCGAGAAGAACGAATGACTTCCGGAGTATCGGGGCGGTCTCATCCGGCAAAGGCATCAATATGTCACTGCCGATTTTGACATAATCAATATAGGCAATCTTATCGGCCGTAAAACCTTCACCGACCAAAAATACTAAGCTTGTTAGCGCGGTAGAATCAAAGACACCACCGGCGACCATCGAGTCAATCGGTATTTCAAAGGTTTTCCAGGAACCGTCCCAACCGCCGACCGCCTCTGTAATCGTAATATCAACCTGGTTCGGCCAGCCGCTGGAATTCCGCAGAGCAATCGGAATATCTCCGAATCCGGCCGGGATATTAATTCTGAAAAACAGCGTATCCGTCGGAAAATCGCCCTTCAGATCCACCGGTGCATTGGCTAAATCGAAAGTAAGCCCCTGCCACTGTTCGTAGGAAACCCATTTTACCAGATTGGTCTCCTCGTACGGCATAACGTATACTTTACCGTCACCGGACGAAACTGTCGGACCAATCAGAGCGCAGTCCATTCCCGTTTCCCCATCTTCAAACAAATCAAGAGTCAATTTCCGGAATGAAACCGGTGCCTCTGTCGGCAGAGCCGGCGGCAGAGGTGACGGTACCGGCGGAAAAGATATATTAGCCCCGATCTGGATAAAATCGATATACGCCGCTTTATCGGCAGTAAATCCTTCTCCGACCAGGAACACTAAGTTATTAATCGCAGTGGAATCGAAGATTCCTCCGGCGGTCATGGATTTAAGTGGTATCCTGAATTCCTTCCAGGTACTGTCCCAGACGGCTTCGGTTGCGGTAATTGTAATGTCGACCTGGTTTGGCCATCCGCTTTCATTTCGCAAAGCAACCGGAATATCACCAAAACCAGCTGGTACATTAATCCGGAAATAAAGCGTATCGGTAGCAAAATTCACCTTCAGGTCAACCGGCGCATTGGCTAAATCGAACTTTACTCCCTGCCACTGTTCAAAGGAAATCCACTTAATTACGACATTGTTGTCATAATTGAGTTTTTCGATTTTTCCGTCACCGGCCGAAGTCGTCGGCCCGATCAGTGAGCAATCCGGACCAACGGCACTAGCTTCCAAAATCGAAAGAGTCGTATCCTGGCCGAAAACGTTTCCGACTAAGAATAACAACATGCAACAAACTACACAAAAATTAACAAATGACTTCATTTTTCTCTCCTTTTATTTATTTGTGTTATCGTTAACATTTCTGCGCACTATTTTTACGTTTAACCTCCTTTCAACCTGTTACTTATTTTATTTTGTCACTCCCAGCGAAAGGGTATGGACACTATTAAAGACACCAAAATCCTGGTAAGCATAATTCAATCGGAAATTAAACCGGTCGATTTCCTTGCAGATACCCATTCCGAAAGTCAAACCGCGCTCGTCATAGTTACACATGTAACCTGTCCGGAGGATCAACAACTTATGATAGCAATATTCAGCCCCAAATTTTACTTTCTCTTTAAAATCGCGAGGATGTTCGGTTTCAAAACCAACTTCGAGATCATGCCGTTGTGGTGGGAGATCGAAAAAAGTAAATGGTCTCATCGTCATACTGAATCCGACTGCAAAGGGCATTGGAAACTTATAGGTCTCGTATTTGATCTCCCGGGAAAAATTCCGCATGACCGCGCCAAACCGGATGCCATGCGATAGAAAATCGTATGTGGCGCCAATATCGATAGCCGGCTCGCCATGTCTATATTTCTTAGATTCGATTACGGAGGTAGTATCATCAATTCTATTACCGATTAGGGCGGTTCCGAGATCCTGATAGACATATTTCAGACGCACACCATAAGAAAAGCGATCACTCACTTTTTGACTGTAAGTCATACCGGCGGAGAAGGCGCTCGGCTGAAAAGTCCCGACATCAATGTAACCCTCGGTATTCTCGGCGAAGCGTGTACCATAAAATTCGCCGTAATCCATTCCCACAAAATCCAGAGCGACCACTCCGTATTTACCAAAATTAAAAGCTCCGACCATCGCACTGTAGTTTATATCGGCAATTCCCTTGGTATAGCTGGCATTGAAATCCATTTTCCCTTCCAGCCATCCCAGGCCGGAGGGATTCCAGAAAACAGCGTTGGAATTCCGAAAACTTACCAATCCCAATCCGCCACGGCCAATCGCTTCGGCTGATATCGGATTCTGCAGAAACCGAAAACCCACCTGTCCTTTTTTAACAATATCGGAATGTGCGGTCGTAAAAAGCACACAAGCGATCGCGATGCATATTAACGTTTTTTTATACCTCATGACTTCCTCCTATCGCACAATGATAAATTTGACAAACTGATCGGAAAGAGACTTACCAGTCGCATCCTCCGCTTCTAATACCGACAAAATGTAAATACCGCTCATAATATACTGGTTTGCGTCGGTACGCTGGTGCCATATTTCCTGGTCTGTACCGATGTGATGGATAGTTTTAATCAGATCGCCGGTCTCGGTAAAAATCTGGAGTTTACATTTATAAGGAAGATTCGCGATAAGTATCCGATCCTTTTCACCCGGAGAACCAAGCGTTCCCGCGGCAATTGTAGCCGGATTGGGTACTACCCGCACCAGGTCGGAGCGTTCTTTACCGGCTTTATAAGGAATCGCAGGCAGGCCGGTTCTGTTTACATAACGCGAACTTTCCAATTTCTGGCCCGGAAACAGACCATCGGTATTTTGGGTTCCGTCGTCCAATGCCGTAACGGCATAATAATAACTTACTCCCCGCGTGACGGCTGAATCGGCGTACACGGTTTCATTTCTGTCGGTCGTTTCGTAAATCATCTCCCAATTTTCACCGCTATAACTATCATCCGGAGAATTAACATAGGAGGCGCCCTTTTTCCGGTAAATTCGCCAGGAATACCAATCATCCACTCCGGTATCCGGATCTTTGAAATAGGCATTATTGGGATAAGACCATTCCACGACTATACGATCGGCTCTGCTTGTGACAGTCACATCCGGGGGCGGCGGCGGATCGGGAATATCCAAACCGCGGTGCCAGGCCCAGTTAGCGCGATCCATGGCCTGAAACAGGGAGTCTTTCCCGGTCAGGATATATTCATCCTTTTGTTGATCGGTGATAACGCCACTTAACCAATCTGCACCGATGCTATGCGCCATTTCCCAGGAAATTGAGCCGGCTCCCACAGCATAAACGGCACAGATCGAGTCGGTAATCCCGGCCTGACTGTTCTTGGTAAGTTCATAAGGCCCGATCGTAATGAAGCGCATCGGACCTTTCTGCTTGTCGTTCTCGTTGATCCATCCTTCGGCTATCGGATCCAGCGGAAATTTGCCCCGGGTATCATCTCCGATATAGGTATCCCGTAAGCCAAAATCGCGACGTAGCCATAAATCATCCAGGATTGTCGCATGCGGCATGGCATACGGCTGCGAGGGATTATCATCATTCAAATTGAAACTGTTCTTGGCCGAATGCAACAATGCAAAACCGGGTATCTGAGGAGCGATCAGGTGTCCGGTCACCCGGTCAGGATCGCCGCTGTCATCACTGCTGCCGTTGGAGTAGACTTTGACTCCCGGGGATTTATAATCCCAGTAATAAGCAATTTTTAACGAATCCCGATTTGCATTTCTTACAAGATTGCTCGGACGGCCGAACCAGCTGTCCAGATCATCTTCGCCCTCACAAGCATAATCGCCGAGAGAATAATATTCACCACCCTTGGATGGTCCGAAACTAAAAGAGAGCGGCCACCACAAGCGCATAGTCTGATCCGGGAAAAAGTCATTACTATCCGGAGTTTCGATAGCTCGTTTCGTCTCGCCGGTAAATTTGTAGGTCGCTTTCCAGATCAAATAATTGTCATGGTTCGGATTGCTGAAACCGGTGACCTCAATATGAGTCCGGATTCCCCAGAATGGAATGACATCTTCCCAGACCGCCTTGATATCCGACTTTAGAGTCGGATCGACCTGCCAGGTATATTCCTGATTCTGGGCAACGCCGTCAACGACCACATTTGGCGGACGATAGCGCCGGATTTCCCACGAAAAGTCATTTTTGCCATTGCTGACAAAAGTTTCCGGGATGATTTTTTGCTGACCTTTTTCATCGATGAAACCATCGTCATCCGGACAAACTGGATTAAAAATCTGGTACAACATCCGCGAATGCCATTCATCCTGCGGATACATGAAGATTTCATTTTGTTCATCACCATCGGTCAATCGCCAGCTGTACTGGGTTGTGAATTCACCTTCACCATTTACTTTCTTCATGTCCAATTTGATGGCATTCACATTAATGAACAACGGTTTTCCCCCGTAATTCTTTTGAGCGAATGAAGTCTGCACCAATCCGAGTTCGATGCCCATCAGTAAAAGAAATATCCCTGCCAAACGGACATTTGTTATTAATGTTTTCTTCATATTATTATTCCTTTGCATCGTAGATCTCCTCCAATTAAAAGTTTATCCGAAATCCAATCAGGACACGTCTTGGATTAAGGAAAAGAGGCGCCGTAAACCAGCCGGTATCGATATGATCTTTATTGTATTGACCCCATTTATCATGGCCGTGCTGATCGCCGCTTTCCCAGGGTAAATGCAACGAATCCTTATATCGGTTATACTGGGTGACACTCATTCCGCTTATATTTAACCGCTTCTGGTTTAAAGCATTGAAGATCGTCGCCACGAATTCGACATCGATTCCGCTAATCTTGAAAACTTTCGAAAAACGTAAATCCAGGTTGGTATAATCAACGGCATCTATCCTTTTCCATATTAGTGTAATTGGATCCATGATGATTGGAATTTTACCTCCATCTTCCCAATCGTACATAAAGTTCAGATAAATCCGACTCAGGGGTTTAACACCTAATACTCGGACACCCCAGTTCGCCGGCGTATGAAGATTCAGAGTCAGATTTCCTTTGGGGGCAACCTCGGTTGTAGAAACATTCGCATCGCGTTCCACATCACTCTGAATTACTTTATTCTCATAGATTGTCGAATATCCGGTTCTCCCCCAACTCTGCAACATATATTCGAAATTTGCCCAGAAGGTCATGAAACGACCGATATTTTTTTCAAGTCGTAACTCGGCGCCGCGGGTATCCGCAAAAGAGTCTCCGGAGTAACGACTCAGACTGTACTGCTGCCAGTAATCCACGTAGGTGCGTGAGAGCGGCTCATTTTTAACATCTTTGTAATACAAAGACAGATTGATAAGGAAACTCTTCAGGAAACGCTGTTCGAACCCACATTCATATGAAACCGTCTTGGCCATTTCGAGATCGACCGAAGGTACAATGCAGTAGCTGTCGGTAATTATCATGTTATAAAGAAATGTCACATTGGGACGCTGGTAAAAATGGCCGTAATTGAAATAGAGTTTACTGCTGACCGTCACCGGGAAGGAGATTCCCAAACGCGGCGAAACCACAAACTGACCGTTGTATTTCTTCTTTGGCCAGCCGTTCGGATCGTCAAGCAATTCCCGGAATTTTACCCAGCGTTCCCATGAGCCCCAGGCGCCCGGCAAATACTGATAAACCAGGTTATAAAAATTGGCATAATCTTCATCCATCGGAAGATCAACAGTATAAGCGTCTTTATGCGGTGTGAAATAATCACCACGTACACCGACATTGGCAATCATGCCC
>JAZDEI010000247.1:0-8172 GCA_043808945.1 Fidelibacterota bacterium
CTTGCAGGGCTATGCTGAAAACCTGCTGTCAATCGACTCGTTGTATGTTTTTGCCAATGACGAACGATATACAAATGTCATGGTGCGATTGATGTTGGCCGAGGGATATAACGCTGTCGAACGATTGGATGACACCCAATGGCTTATCGATATAATTTATCCCGAAAATGGCCTCGATCCGGCGGATTCGACCACCTGGAAAGTTGTCGATGGTAGTGACACTTATGTATACGATTCCTACTCTTCAGCCCTGTCCGGTGTGATCGCATATCTGAAATGGATTTGGTGGGAACAGGTTGGACTACCTAAGCCGAATTTTATTTTTCGCGGATAAAATCGCTTCTCTTTCCTATATAAAAATAGAACCGCCAGCCTGTACTGGCGGTTGTTCATTTAGACCTGTGTTCAAAAACGAGCGGTGCTCAGCACCCGCTCATTAATGAAAAATATTGGCTGATTGGTTTAGATAACTTTGTAAACCAGAAGCCCGACCATCAGAATCAGTGAAACAATGATCAGGGCAACGCCGATATTGCCTTTTTTAATTTCTTCCCATTCGTCGATGTTGGATGAAAGCAAATCAAAAACCTTGATCGCCAGGCCCACGCCGAACGAAAAACCGATCGCAGCCACGATGGCCCAGCCGATTCCTCTGAGATACATCATTAGAGTATAAGACCATGAAAAAGGATCCATGAATTCCTCCTTATAAGGTTTATTTTAACTGAACTTTAATTTCCGCACAAAATCCGACGATGAACAACTACCATCGATATATTTCACAATATCGTCCATCGTAGCCGTGGCGTACACACTGGAACTGCCTTTATATTCCATCGAAACAACGATCGTCACCTGATCGATCGATTCCTGATGGTACTTCATGGCCTTTCCAGCCGCATAAAATGCAATCAGCATAATCCGATCAAAGTTATTACGACCGCTCTCGACATTGATTGTCAGCTCTTTGCTGCCATCCGGATGGGTGACTAAATTCATATCAGCGCTATTCATATTTACCTGATAGGCCGAGCAAATCTGTTGAATCGAAGAGAACAACTTATTACTTGCTCGTGCGGTCGCGCTAAATCCCAGGAGTAAAACACTCATTGCAGTCAAAATTATAACTGAGTTTTTGTTTTTCAAATGTCCGTCTCCTCTTGTTTTGCTGTTCTCATTTCTCGCGCTAAAGTTTAGAGAAATTAAAATCCTTTGTCAAACATTTTTTACTATTCCAGGTGAATTTATATTGGCCGGGCATCGTTCCAAACTTTTCTTCCCCTTTTCCAAACCGAGGCAAGTGCAGGAAATCCCAGAAAATAGGGAATTCCCTGGTAGTTAGAAAACTTCCAGATACTAAAATCGGCTTGTTTGCTCGGCTCGAGACTGCCAACCGACCGTTCCATTTTCAATGAGCAGGCCGCATTGTAGGTCGCCGCCTGAAGCGCTTCCAGCGGATGCAGGTGCATTTTCAGACATGCCAGCGTAATTACGAGCGCCATCGATTGAGTCATGGCGCTGCCGGGATTAAAGTCCGTGGCGACCGCGACCGGTAATCCGGCATCCCACAGGCGCCGGCCGGGAGCGTAATGATCGGATCCGAGGAAAAATGTGGTAGCCGGTAAAAGCACCGGTACGATTTTTCCGGCTATCAGGGCTTCAATGCCTTCTTCCGTAATGGCGGTGAGGTGGTCGGCAGAAACGGCTCCGAGCTTGTTCGCCAGGCGGACGCCACCGATCGGTTTGAACTCATCGGCGTGAATTCGCAAACCGAGCCCCAGGAATTTGGCAGCTTCCAGCACACGCCGCGATTCAGCGACGCTAAAAACACCCTCCTCGCAGAACACATCGCAAAAATCCGCCAGCCCTTCCCGTACCACCTGCGGCAACATCTTCTCGATCAACAAATCAAGATAAGCGGTGTGGTTGCTCTGATAAGCCTCCGGATAATCATGCGCTCCCATAAAGGTCGTGCGAATATCAAGCGGATGCTTCAGAGCCAGTCTTTTCAACAGACGCAGAGAATCGATCTCGCCCTCAAGCGTCAGAGCATAACCACTCTTGGCTTCGATGGTGGTCGTACCCTGTCGCAGAAATCCATCAAGCCGGGCGCGGACTTTCCCGGTCAAAGCTGTGCGGCCGATCTCCTGCATACTCCGCACACTGGCCAGAATTCCGCCGCCAGCCCGGGCGATTTCCTGATAACTTTTCCCCATGACGCGCATCTCAAATTCCTGCTCGCGGGTGGCATTGAAAACCGGATGAGTGTGCGCATCCACAAAACCCGGTGTGATCAGACCACCGCGGGCATCGATCCGCGTGAATTCCGGCGAATCCAAATCCTTCCCGACAGCTGCAATCGTTCCGCTCTTAAACACCATCTCGACATTCCGATAAACCTGCATCGAGCCGCTCTGTTTGTCAAATGTGACTAATTCGCCGATATTTTTCAGGATAAAATTATCAATAGTCAAGGGTTTCACGTGCTTTTCACGCCGTAAAGATAAACATTCCGCCCGGTTAATTCAAGATAAGCGATTGTAGTTTTTATTGCCAAGTTGGAAGAAAGTATCTAATTTGCGGCAGAATTTGAGAGTTAATGAGAAACCATAGCAACCTGATGAATACATCTTCTGATCAGTTTAAAATCGACGCGGCCGTAAAATACTTAAAGCCGCGTTTGAAAAACTCGCCCGCCGAAGTGGCGGTTGTCCTGGGATCCGGGTTGGGCTACTTTGCCGAACAGATCGCCGTGACGGACAGTATCGACACCCGCGAGATTCCGTTTTATCCACCGTCCACGGTCATCGGCCACGCCGGAAAAATAGTCTGCGGCCAAATCGGCGGTTCGTCGCTCATCGCCGTGCAGGGCCGCACACATCTCTACGAAGGGCGTAGTCTGGCCGAAGTTACTTTTTATGTGGAAATTCTGGCGCGGCTCGGCATTCGCTACCTGATCCTGACGAATGCGGCCGGCGGAATAGACGCCAATCTAAAACCTGGCAGATTTGTGCTCATTACCGATTATATCAATTTTACACAAATCGCGCTTACTCCCGACGGACAGGCCCAAACAGTTTCGCCTTTTTCAGCGGAATTGATTACAACCGCCCGGGAAATCGCTCGCCAAAATCGGATTCCATTGCACGAAGGCGTCTATTGCTGGACACTTGGCCCGAGTTACGAAACCCCCGCTGAAATCCAGGCGGCCAAAAAGATGGGCGCCGCGGTGGTCGGCATGTCGACCGTTCCCGAGGCAGTCACGGCGCAACGGCTTGGCCTGAATGTGCTCGGCATCAGTTTGGTGACGAATTTTGCGGCGGGCATCGGTAATTTACCGATCACGCACGAAGAGGTGCAGGTAGCGGCCGAAAACAGCAAGCAGGTCTACTCCGTCCTGATGGAACAGATTGTTGTCAAACTGGGGAACAATGTCCGGCCGGCGGCAAAAAATTTACATGAATAACACCACTCTTGTTTCAATGAGAATGTTCGTTTAAAAAACCGGGGAATCGATGGGACACAAAGCCGACAATATCAAACCTATATCCTGGCTCAGAGCATTTCTGTATGCGGCCGGTGTATATGGTGTACTAAGCCTAATCGTAATCCTGATGGCCGCTTTTTACTCAAAAGACTTACCATCGGTCGAACAATTACAGAAATTCGATCCGGAATTAGTAACCCGCATCTATTCCTCCGACGGAGTCGTGCTGCAGGAATTGTATACGCAGCGCCGGATATATGTCCCGATGTCACAAATACCGCCGGCCATGGTGCAGGCTGTGATCGCTATTGAAGACAGTCGTTTTCTGAAACATTGGGGAGTCAGCCTGCGCGATTTCAGCCGCGCGATGGTTATCGACATCCTCTCCCTCAGTAAAAAAGAGGGCGCGAGCACTCTGACTCAGCAGTTGGCGCGTATTCTGTACGAATCGGTCGGGTTCGATAAAACCTTTAGCCGTAAAATAAAAGAATTGCTCACTGCGATCCAGATCGAACGGATGTACTCAAAATCCGAGATCGCCGAAATGTATATCAATTCATCCTGGATGGGGCACGGCGTATATGGAATTCAGGCCGCCGCCAGCCGTTATTTCGATAAAAACGCCAATGAACTAACCCCTGACGAATGTGCGCTTTTAGCCGGAGTGATCAAACATTCCGTGCGCTTTTCGCCACTGCGCCGGCCCATTAGCGCCTATCAGCGCCGCAACCTGGTTCTGCACCGTATGCGCGAGTTGGGATTTTTATCCGACGAAGAATACGCTTTATATAAAAACACGCCCCTGCAAGTTTTCAAACCCGAGCCGCCAGCCGGGCATGCACCTTATTTTGTCGAATATATCCGGCAATGGCTCCAGCGGGAAGATGAAAAACTCGGGATCGATATTTATCGCGACGGATTGTCTATCTACACAACTATCGATTCTAAAATCCAGGCCGCGGCAGATTCAGCTTTGAATCAACATTTGCGCTATCAGCAGAACTTGTTGAACAACCGTCTTCTGAATAATCTTGCCGAGCTGCGGGACTTTGTCAAAGACTCCACGATCTCCCTCGCCCAGGTGCGGAGCATGATCCGGGGTGAAATTCCAATGAGCCCATCTTTGCAGGCCTCTCTGGTCGTCCAGGGCGCTCTGATTGCCATCGATCCGGCAACCGGGCGGATTCTGGCAATGATCGGCGGCCGCGACTTCAGCGAATCGGAATTCAACCGGGCAACCCAAGCCAAACGTCAACCCGGTTCGGCCTTCAAACCAATCGTCTATGCCGCGGCGATTGACAATGGATTTCCGGTCACCACGCAACTCCTGAACCAGCCGGTGGTTTTAAATATGCCGGACGGAACGCGCTGGGCTCCGAAAAACTATGATTTGTCGACCGGCGGCAATACTACTCTCCGTGAAGGTTTGAAAAAATCTTTGAATTTAGTTTCCGTGCGAATCATTCAGGAGTTGATTTCCCCGGCATCCGTCGTCGAACTGGCCCAGCGAATGCACCTGACAACCAACATTTTACCGGTCGACGCTCTCGCGTTGGGCGCCTGTGAAGTAATTCCAATCGAACTGAACTCAGCTTATGGAATCTTCGCCAATCATGGCATCTGGGTTGAACCTATCGCGATCAACCGCATCGAAGATCGCTACGGCAATACCATTGCCCAATATAAACCGCGCCAGGAATTGGTTCTCAGTGAAGAAACAGCCTATCTGGTCACCAACCTGTTGGAAACAGCCATCGACCACGGTACCGGAGCCGGCGCCCGCAGTGCCTACGGCTTCCGGCTACCCGCCGCAGGCAAAACCGGCACCACCAACAACTTCAACGACGCCTGGTTTGTCGGTTATACACCTTACATGGTATCCACCGTTTGGGTCGGTGTGGATAACCCGGCAATCTCGCTGGGCAATCGTCAATCCGGCGCTGCGGCAGCTCTGCCAATCTGGGCCAACTTCATGCGTGACGCCCACAATGCCAAAGGTTGGAAAAGTAAATATTTCGTACAACCGAACGGCATCGTTGAAGTTCAGATTTGCGCCGAAACCAAACTTCTGCCGTCAAAATATTGTCCGCTGGAAACGGAAATTTTTACCAAACAGACCGCGCCAACTGATTATTGCCCAATTCACAAAGAAATTGGCGCACCAAGCCAAAAAGACAATGTTGTATTCTGATCGATACCGGTTGTCCAACTATTTACTATGACAAATACTGCGCGAAAAATTCGCTTTTCGTCAGATTAATGGATCGGCGAATACCGCTGATCCGCCATTCGCTATGCAGAAATAACCGGATCAGTTCCGGACTGTAAACTTCTTTCTCGATCGGATAGTAATCGTCCTTTTTCCGACCGGTCCCATAAAGAATCTCGCGTCCAAACAATAATCGCAACAAGCCCAGTCCGAGTTTCATCCGGCTGTCGCGACCGGAGATTCCTTTTCCTGGAAAAATCCGGTCATGCGTGATGTCGGGTGGTCGAGTATTACCTTCCGTGTCGATCACTTCCCGCATGAAATTCAATATGCGGCAAATCCGGAAAAGCGTAAAAGCCGCCGTCCGGTCGCATTCTCCATTTTCAATTGGATAAAACGATGAGCGATAGCAAAGCGGCGAAACTGGAACATCCCCCAAATTGGCATAGTGCTGAAAGATCGCCGTGTCGGGAGTCAGATAAAACAATGCCGGCCCGATCAGCGTCGGTTGGGGAGCGAGAAAAAGGATCGACTTCAGCAATTCTTCCGCCCGGTCGCCGGGCAGGCCAATTATCAGATACGTCGTAATAAAAAATCCTAACTGCCGGGCTGTTTCTGTCACTCGCAAATATTTATCAGTCCCGAACGGTCGGTGAATTTGCTTCTGCCGCATTTCCGAGGGAGTGACCAACGCCAGATTTAGCGACCGGAAGCCGGCCCGATGCATTGCAGTTAAAATCTCATCATCCAGACTGGTCGCCGTAATGCCGTTCATGGCTTGCAGAGAGAGATCGAGTCCGGCGAAACGTTGGGCAATTCCGTTCAGCAAATTCAGGAACCAGAAACGGTTGCCACCCAGATGATCGTCTTCGAAATCAAAACTGCGAAAACCCTGTGCGACCTTTTCAGCCATTTCCGCCAGTACATTTTCCACCGACCGCAGCCGGTAACGATCACCCATCGTCTGATGAATACAGCAAAATGCACAATGATACGGACAGCCCCGGCTGGTAACCAGCATGGCATGCGGCTTATTTCGATAATAATATACCGGCGCGCCCGGCGTCCGGTAATCGGCAAACGGCAGGGCGTCCAGATTGTCGATATACCGAACCGGGTTGTGATGAACAGCTCCTTCAGTACCACGCCAGGATAGATTGGGAATCCGCGCCAATTCCGGTTGCGTGCCTTCCAATTCCTTTAAAAGCGCGGGCAGAGCGACTTCGCCTTCGCCCCGGATCACAAAATCGGCCCCATGCGTCAGCAGTTCTTCCGGTTGAATTGTCGCATGCGCTCCGCCGATAATAATCTTCGCACCGGGAGCGACAACACGAATAAGCCGGATCAATTCATAAACCGTCTCCGCGTACGTTGTAAATAGAGAACTGATCAGATATATCACTCCATCGGCCGGTAATATCTGACGAATTTCGGCCGCAGCTAATCCGAAGCGATAATAAGCTTTGTACAATCCGAAGGGTGAGGCGTCATCCAGCCGGTAAAATGGCCCGACCGCGGTTAATTCCCCGGGTGGTCGGATCTTTCTGGATTTACCGGAACGAAAGTCCAGCAGACTTATTTCATGTCTCGGCAGATTTGCCGCGATTGAGAACAATCCGTGCGGGATATTGCGCGAAGGTGTGGAATAAAAATCCTCAATCGGCGGCTGGATAAGATAAATCTTCATATTTCGTATCGTACGTAATCTAATATAAAACTCTTTTAAAACCCTGCCGGCAGTTTTAATTTCAGCCAACGTGAAGCCGGGAGTTTGCAGAATGAAAATCAAAATTATATTGACATTTTTGGGTTTAATCGAACTTTTTTCCGCCTGTGGTTGTTCGGCCAAATCCGACCTGTACACGATCGGCTTTGTCCAGATTACTGAAAATCCTCTGCTGGACGAAGCCCGCACTGCCCTGATTGCCACCCTGCAAGATTCGGGGTTGGTCGATGGTCGTGATATTCGCATTCTGTACCGCAACGCCCAGGGCGAAATCCCAAACATTAACCTGATCCTGCAATCTTTTCTGACCGCTAAAGTCAATATGGTCATCACCAGTGGCACACCCTGCATGATCGCCGCGGCCCAGACCATTCGGAATATTCCAGTAGTTTTTACGGTCGCTTTCAGCCCGGCACAGATCGGGCTGGTTCTGCCGGACTCAAATGTAGCCGGCGTTTACGATCCTCTGGATATGGAATATTTCATCAGGATGATAAAGATCATTTTGCCGGAGTGTCGCCGGTTGGGTCTGCCCTATAATCCAGCCGAAGCCAATTCCCAATTTGCGGCAGAGCGACTTCAGGCTGAATGTCAAAAGCAAAATCTGGCAGTCGAAACCGTCGCGGTCGCTTCTTCCAACGACGTTTTACAGGCGGCACAGGCGCTGGCCCGGCGGAACGTCGATGCCTTTGTCATCTCTGCCGATAATACGATCGCCCTGGCAATGGAGGCGCTGGTCAAAATATCACA
>JAZDEI010000248.1:0-11000 GCA_043808945.1 Fidelibacterota bacterium
AATAATCGATCGCCGATAAAATAATCCAGATGTATGTATAATTCCGAAACACTCAGGGGTCATTTATTTACTCTATTCGATCAAGTGGTACCTAACGGATAATTATTGACGTTAAAAAGCAAATTGAAAACATCACTCAGATTATCGTCGCCTGAAAAAGGTTGTCTTGGGTCATTAATTAATTAGCAAGTACCCATAGATACCGAAAGGGATAAACAGTCCAAAACCTTCATTCTGGACCTCATTCATTTGCCCCTTCCTTATTGCCTGAATCCCTAATCCAACAGAACAAGGATTGAAACTGAGATTGAGCTATCGGCGTCAATCCGCAGTTAAAGTTCCGAATCCGAAATGTGGGAAATGAGCACGAAATATTTCTGATAAAATAATCGTGAGGTTGCTTATCTTATGCTGAAGATTATAATTCATATATTTTTTGATAGAAAAACATTGTTAATATCCAGAAGGATAAAAATGTACAGAAGACTAAAAATCGTGATTTTTCTATCCCTGTTTGGTGTTTTCTCAGTATTATATGCCCAGGAAATTAACAGGGTCAAAGTGCTTTGTTATAACCTAAGATTTGGAGAATTGGCTACTCTCGAAGAATTAGCTGAATTTATCAAAAGCCAAAATCCGGATGTAGTGGCATTGCAGGAAGTGGACGTCAAAACTTCCCGTAAATGGATTCCGCATCAAAACGGGAAGGACTTTATCACGGAATTAGGATTCCGAACCGGAATGCTTACATCCTATGCCAAAACGATTCCCTTTGCCAATGGATACTACGGCATCGGTATTTTATCGAAATATCCTTTCACCGAAACCAGACGGGTCATACTTCCCATGCCCGAGGGATCAAAAGAACAAAGAGCCATGCTTCTTGCCAATGTAGAATTGCCCGATGGAAAATTATTCACTTTTATATGCACACATCTGGATTATCCTTCCTCAGAAGTCAGACAAGTTCAGGTTGAAGCTCTGACCAGCATATTGAAGGGGAATCCGCATCCCATGATCCTGGCGGGCGATTTCAACGCGAATCCTGAATCGCCTGAAATCAGTGTGGGAATGGCAGGCTGGATGCCGGTTTCCGCGCCTGATTACACGTTTCCGTCTTCCGATCCTAAAGCAAAGATCGATTATATATTTTGTTATCCTGACAGTACCTGGACTGTCGTTTCGGCCTCCACGCTTCGGGTGATGCTTTCAGATCACTTACCGGTTAGCGCCACGCTTCAATTACAATTTTATTGACCGGAATTACTATTTGCTAAATGAACTCAGCCCATGAAATTTTTCACGGGCTGAATTGTGATGTGGTTTATTATTTATGGATCTATCAGGCCGGTTTGACGGCTATGACGACATCCATGACGAACTTGTGTTCGGGATGGTCTTTCGGGTCGTTGTAGTAGACCTCGAAACAGGGACGGTCATCGGGTTGATAACCAGTCTCCGGCAGCCAGCCGTTGTAGACCATATTCCAGGCTTCCTCGAACTGTCCCGCTTCCAATTCAAAACGAGCGTAGGCATATTCGCCGGCCGGAATCGTCATTTTCCCAATTTCGCCACCGACTTCCGTATTTTCCGGCACTTCGATACAGATGCTGAGGCGTTGTTTATCCTCAGGGGTGATCGGACTGTCGTGGTAAATGGCAATGATCGGTTTGGCATTTTTCAATAATCCGCGCGGACCGGCCCAGGTGCACAATTTGGTTATGAGCCGCTGGAACAGCGCCGGATTGTTTTTGTAAGAGCCGATGTTGCGGACATACGCCACCGTCATTTCGTTCGCTTTTTTGACGACCACATCTGCCGTCATCTTTGGTTTGGTGTTCATTTCAATCCTCCAAGTTAATTGTTGTTGATTACCGGCGTAAATGTACCCAGAGGATTGAATAAATACTTCGCCGGGCTTGCGAAGCGGTTGACGTTTTTTGCTAACCGCTTTACAATTCCTGCTCTGATCGGATCGATGGGTTTCGCGCCAGGCGCTGGCACTGATTCCAAAAGATTCCTTGAAAGCTCTGGCAAAGGTAGTCGAACCGGAAAATCCGCAATCGAGCGCGATCGCGGTGATGGATTTATCCGGATTGGATAACAACAGCGTGGCGGCCTTTTCGAGCCGGATGCGGCTGATGTACTGGCCGACGGTTTCCCCGACAAAAGCCCGGAATATGCGGTGAAAATGAAATGGCGAAAAACAACTGACTGACGCTAATTCTTCAAGCGTCAGGGATTCGGTGAGATGGATTTCAATGTAATCGAGAACCCGGTTGATACGCGCTATGTATTCTTTATGCTGTGAAGTAAATCCATTATTTTTCATTTTTCATCAATGGTGAAATTCCCCGTAAATATACAGGACAGTTATGAAAAAGAAAAAATCTTATCCGTTTATTCATAACCAAAAAATGAACGGTTCTCAGAGTTAAATCGTGTTAGGGATTTTATTTTTTTGAAATTTAACTGGTGCAAATGCCGGGTTAAAGTTCCGGGCGATAGCTGAGAGAAATCAGGTTCGGGTAACCGAGTCCATCCGGCATAAAAATTATGGCATAGTCCAACTCAAAGCGCGAGAAATTGAGTCCGGCGCCCAAAGCCGTACGGTTGATTGTACCGACGCGCTCGTAGCCACTCCGCAATTTGATTAAATTCGTGAGCGCAATTTCCAAGCCGACCTGCATAGAAGTTTTTTCCGTTACTAAATTGTTGATCAGATTTAAACCCAGCGATACATTCACCGGACTGTCGGCAAAGATCTCCGGACGGACGATCCCGATCTTAAAATAGGTCGGCAGAGCCGTAGCCTGATCGCGCAGAGTCTGCATTTTTCCCAGATTGTGGAGCGAAAATGACAAATCGAGGCCGCTGGGTACTTCCCAGTGTCCGGCTAAATCCACAGCCACTCCTTTGGCGCTCGAAGTGTACAGATATTCGTACAGATATTTCACGGTACAACCAAACGAAAGTTGCCGGAAAATCGGGTACGTATAACCAAGCGCGGCGGCCAGATATTGTGTTTCTACGTCACCCAGCGATTCGTCAGATGGGATTTCGCGAATCGCGATACCCGGAATTTTGACGAAATTCAAGCCAGCCCCAAGATTGCCTTTGGCGACCGGCAGCGTAAAAGCCAGTGCATCACCGGTGACATCCGCAAACCAAAAATTGTGCGTAAAGCCCAGCCGGGGTGAGGCGTTCAGCATACCGACCGGATTATCGAACAGGGTGAATGGCGAACCGCTGATCTGGGAAAATACGCCCATCGTGGCTGCCGGACGGGCCGCCACCGGCATTTTCAGAAAAGCCAATCCGGATTCACCGGTTTCTCCGCGCAGAATTGCGGCCAAGATAAACGTTATAACGAGATATTGTATCTTTCTGTGCATATCATCCACTAAAATTTAAATTGCCATGAAAAAATATGAGTTGCCCCTTCTCCGATGATGCCTACGACCAAACAATAATCCAACTGAGTATCGGTATTGGCCAGAAAACCGTAGGCCAGTCCGGCGCCGAAAGTCGGATTCTGGTTGTTCATACCGGCCCGCAGATAAGCCAAATTACGGTGTGTGTATTCCGCACCGAAATGCGCCTGATAAATGTTTTGGTCGGAAACCTCAACATCACCACTGAACAATAATTGCGGCATGACCTGCAACGCCATTCCGAATTTTACAAACTGAGTAAAACGTTCGATATAGTTACTACCTTCTTCTTCGAATAATTCCTGCGTGTTCCAGGTATAGCTGGCGCCGATGTCCTTGAATTGCAGGCCGGCCGTCAACCATGACACCGGTCTATATAATACACCGACATCGAATCCCAGGCCAGTGGCCTGAATATCGAGTAATTGATTACGTAAAATCTTAAAATTCAGCCCAAATGACAGTTTCGGATGAAAGGCATTGGCGAACGAAAGCAGAAAGACATCTTCGCCGGTTTCATAGGTTTCGTCCACCATACCGGTCGAAGTACGCCCCTGAATGTCTTTAACGCCGGCATGTAGCCAGGAAATACCAACTCCGGCAGTCGGTTTGAGCGGCAGAGAAATTCCCACAAAATGAAATTGGCGGTCGAGACTCAGAAAGGAATAGGTCAGCGCAAGGTGTCGTTCCTTTAAAAACGCCAGGCCGGCCGGATTGTAGTAGACGCCGAAGCCATTAACCGGTAAAGCGACACCGGCATTTCCCATGGCCGTCGCCCGTGCGCCCAGCCCCATACGCAGAAATGCCCCGGCATAACCGGCATTGTCATTTGCGCCGCCGGACAGCAGACCGCAAAACGCACTAATTACCAATATCAGACTAAAGATTTTCCGCATGCCGACTCATTTGATTACAATCAGTTTCGTCCAGTATTCCTTTTCTTTTTCACCGATCTTTTTAGTCAATTTACAAAAGTAGGTGCCGTTGGCGACGACTTCGCCGTTCATCGCCCGACCGTTCCAGGCCAGACTGTGATCTCCGGTTCTCTCAACAGATTGCCATTCACCGCGATAAACCCGTTCCATCGCAAAGTTGAACACTTCGAGACGCACCGTCGCAACATTATCCAGATTATATTGAATACGAACATGGCCGTCGTTATTCACAACATTATTATGATACGGCGCAAATGGATTGGGATACGCATAAATATCGGGTTGCCCGGCTGTAGCGGTCGAAAGCGCGGTGCGATAGACCGACCAGGTCAGTCCATCGCTGGCAGTCTTGGCAATGCCATCGCCGGTGCCGGCCCATAGGTATGGTTGACCTTCACGGCGATCGACTTCAGCTGCATATATATAATTGGAATAAATATATTCGCCGGAGGCCGTATCCACGATCGGAGTGTAGACCGCCCAGTTTTCACCATCGATCGATTTATACAATCCGTTTTGGGAACAGGCATATGCGATCGAATCCTGAAAGGCAAAGTTGTAAACCCGCTCGTTGATCAGGGTTGTTGACCAGGTCAGGCCGCCGTCACTGGTTTTACTGACAGCCTGGTATTCACCGGCAGATTCGGCCGGTAAAGTAACCGCCCAGATCGTCTCTTTTCCGCACCAGAGTTGACGCGCCATAGCGACCACAAAATTGCCGGAAATCGGTGAGTTCTGCGCCGTAAATTTACGCCAACTGATGCAAGAGTCGGATTCGACGATTCCGAGATTGATGCCGTTCGCCGTCCCAATCCAGACCGTGTCGCCGTAAGCCAGCACACTAAAACCTTTATGATTGTGATTGCCTTCCGGCGGATCGCGCGGATTGATCTCAAACGTGATTTCATCGCCGCAATCAAGACGGTCGATGTCATCCGATGGTAATGGAATTCTTTGCCAGGTCAGTCCCATATCGGCGCTTCGGCGAATACCGCCAGCCCAGCTCACGATATAAACGTAATCTTTCGTCAGAGCAATGTCCCAGGTCGTATTGTTTACCGGGGTTGTGACCGGCAAAAATTCGACACTCTGACCGTCCCAGTCATCATAATTGTCATTGGCATTGTCGACCGGTTGCGCAACAAAGGTCCAGTTGGCTCCCTGATCGATGGAATAAGCCAGACCGCCGCCGGTTTGCATTGAACCGACCGTTGTTGTCGAGTCGAAAATCCCGGCCACCCAGATCGTATCACCCATTACGTCAATCGCGGAAATTCCACCGCGTGGCAGGTTATTCAGCGCCGGGTAAAAACTGGCAAAATTGTCTCCAAAATCGCGGGTCAGACTCAATCCGCCGCCGGTTGCGATCCACATCAGCGAATCGCCCTGCGCTACAATTCCGGTCACGCTATTGCTTGGCAAACCGGCGTAAGTATTATCGGAACCATCAAGATTGGGCTTGGCCAAACGAAAAGCCTGCCCGTAACCGGCGACCGTTAAAATTGCAATAAACGCTAAACCGGTCAGGCATTTTTTCATGGAGCAATCACCAAATAATTATCATTCACATCGTTGCGCTTTGAGGTGGTGATATCCGAAACCCGAATCTTACAGTAATTAGTCGTCGAACCGGACGGTACGACCCAGTTGTATTCGCCCACAGCCGCGACCACGGTGGCGATTGTATTCCAGGTCGGTGCAGAGACATTAGCGTTGTAAGAATATTCCAGTTTTACCTGGCTGATATAGGCGCTTTCCCAGGCGATGTGCAGATTATCACCGTAATGCAGAGTAGATGAGTAAGCTGGCTCAGTGACATGCACGCCCGGATTGGTGATTCTGACCTTAATCGTATCGCTGATCGCACCGGAGTAATCCTGCGCAAAAAAATAAAAGACGTACAGTCCCTGCAAAACGCTGTTCGCATTCGACGGCTGAAAAACAGTAAAAATCCCATCCCGGGCAAGCTCGTCGCCGTTGACTCCATCATCATGCAGAGAAAAAAAACGGTTAAAATATTCACCATCGGGACGCAGAATCGAATACGGCACGGCCGCAATGTCATCGTAACCCTGCAGGTCACTTACCCGCGCATAAAATTTCAGTGTATCGCCCTTCTCAAAAGTTGTCGGCGCGGAAAGCATAAAAACGTCCGGCGGACTGTTGGCCTGTACCAATTCAGTCGCGGTAACCGAATCGCTGAGATTTCCGTCCGCGTCATAAGCCCGCACGTTGACCCGGTAATAGCCTTCATAACCGCCCAGTCCCGCCGAATCGATTAAGTACGAAAAGACGCCATCCTGCGTGATAATGTCCGCAGGCGGGCCGTCGTCGGATAATCGACCGCTCAGAAACAATTGACCGGTCTCGGAGCTTACTGTGTCAATTTGATATAGTGTAAAAGCCACCGAATCGATATTCTCCCAACCCTGCGGATCGGTGACCGCGGCGGCAATGAACAAACTCTTATTTAGTTCGGAATAACTGAAAGTGACATTTTTAATTACCGGATTGGTCTCGGCGCTTTTTTCCAGTGAATTACTTTCGCAGCGCCAAAAAGCGATGATTATCAATGGTAGCGACAGGGCTATTATTATCCTTTTCATTTACTTAACCACCAGCGCAATCCATTCGTCTTCCGTAATATTATCGAGAACTTCACGCCCGTAATTTAAAACAGCATTTTTAAAAAGTTCATATTCTTCTTTCAGCAGCCCCGTAAAGATAACGAGCGGGCGTTTTTCCTGCCGAACAAGAGCCGCCAGTAATTTCAGGTTGGGCTGGCGCTCGATATTGCTGACGATCAGGTCGTAATCATAATTCGGCCTATCTGAATGTTCACCGGATGGCCGATGGACAGACAATTGCGTCACATCGCCAATATTTAAACTGTAATTTTCCGTAATGCCGTTCAATTCCAGATTCTCGTCGAAATTGGTAATCACTGACGGATCGATATCCCAGGCCGCAACTCTGGCGGCTCCCAGTTTCAGCGCCGCGATCGTCAGGATGCCACTGCCGCAACCGGCGTCTAAGATATTCATGCCCGGACGGAGATATTTTTCAAGCAGGCCGAGTGCCATGTGTGTGGTAGCGTGCGTGCCGGTACCGAACGCCATGCCGGGTTTCAGAACGATTTCAATCGCGACAGCCCTTATTGGTTTCTCCCAGAACGGACGGACGGTGATGCGCGGACTGATGATTTGCGGTTTGAAATATTCCTGCCATTTATAGCCCCAACCGTCATCAGCGATTTCCGTGATGACCGGTTTGATATCCGGCCGGTTCCGGAAAAAATCCGCCAAAAGCTCCGGCAGGGCGGGCTTCAACGCCAGCGGGAAATATATCTCGAAACGATCGTCAGCTTCCTGCAAGCCGAGCATGCCCCATTGCGTCAGACGCGCTGTAAACATCTCAAGGTCATAAGCGCCTTTTGGGACGGCAATTTTCAGCCAGCGGGTTGATGATTCCGGATTCACAGACATGTTCTACTTATCGCTAAAAGTGGTAAAAATATAATCGCACAGGATGGTGCCGACAATTTGCAGGCTTTTGGCGCTGCATTTGTCCGGAGTATCTGCGGTCGTATGCCAGTAATTAGTAAAATGATTGGGATATTGAAAGTCGATCAAATCAACCGAAGGAATACCCGCGTGCCGGATCAGCATTAGGTGATCGTCGTAAATTTCCTCGTCAATCTGATGGACGAAGGCACTGTATCTGCGCCGGGCCGCCAACGACCACAGTTTTCGCACCAATACCGGATTGCTATTGACCGAGTTGCGTTCAACCGGAATTCTCAGATCGGCGTCGCCGATCATATCGATCACGATCGCTTCTGCCGGTTTGGGGATTGGCAGATTTTTGGCAAAATACTCAGAGCCGAGACAATATAAATCCACCGACCCTGGAAAACCATAGTCTTCGCCGTCGAAAAATACCAGATATACGGCTCGCTGAGGTATCTGACGGGCGAGAACTTCAGCCAATTGCATCAGGACGGCCACTCCACTGGCTCCGTCGTTTGCGCCAAGGATTGGCGTCTGCCGTTTGTCCGGGTCGGGATCGTACTCCGCTCTTGGGCGGGTGTCCCAGTGGGCACCGATCAGCAAATCGTTTTCATTCGTCAAATCGTTATTGCCCCGAATGTTGAATCCGGCGATAATATTGGTAAGATTCAGGGTTTTCTTTTCCTGCGGAATATAGCGTTCAAAATCCTGAACGATCAGCGTATCGGCCAATGGTTTGAGAAATTCGATCAACATCGCGCGTTCATCCGAGTGGCCTTTCGAGCCGGGATTCCGGAAACCGAGGTCGCATTGTTGTTTAAGAAATTGATAAGCGCGTTCGCCGTCAAATTCATTCGTCCCGGAGTTGCAGGCCGTAATAAGCAGTAGAACGAGACAAAAACCTTTTTTCATTACTAACCTCGAATTGCAATGTTGATGTCAAAACCGTAATTGCGGGTGATCCGCTTGCCGGTTTGCCGGTTATAACTTTCGCCATATTCGAAGAATAATCCGCCCGTGACTTTTTTTGTAAATGTATAGTTGATCCGCGGTGTGGTTTTCCAGTTGTTACTTTTAGCCGTCAGGGCAAATTTTTTCGCTGTGTCATTGCGGGTGCGCGTTGTCGAAGTCGTATAATCGAAATTAGCCGAGAAAGTCATATTGTTCTCAAGACGTTTATCTTTGAGGAATGGCAGAGGAATGGTGAAACCGCCTTTTTTCTGCCAGTTGGCCGTCGCGGAAACGCCGGCCTCATCGATCTTGGTTGTCCCGCCGGCGGGATTATTGGTCGTCTGTCCGCCGGTCACACGGACAGTCGCGCTGATATCATTTTTAAATTGCATGGAAATACCGATCAGTGGCTGGAAATACAACTTATACGAAGAGCTCATTTCTTTGCCATTTTGGGTAATGATCGACTCCTTGCCGGAGAAGCCGTGATCGAGTGACAGTTTTTTCAGGTACTTGGAAAAAAATGAATACTTCTCGAGCTGACCCCAGGTCATCGACCAGCTGGGAAAAGGAAAGCCGTCTTTACCTTTCGAACCCAGCGGAATATAATCACGAGTCAGAGTTCGACTGACGGTGCCTTGCGATTGCGTAACCGACATGGTTTGTGAAAAACTGAGCGGGATTACTACGTTTGTGAACAGATTCAGGCCGGAGCGAATCGATGCGTCCAGGCCCTGCGATGTGTTTTGAAGACTGGAAGCTATCATTTCAGTAGTGTCGAACGGTATTCCCGGGTCCTGAGTCAATCCCATCCGGTACGAAAAATCGGGCATTCCGAGCCGATACCTGTTATTAATCGAATTATTGGATGAGAGGCTGACGTTGATCGTCTGAATTTTCTTCAGATACTTGGCAACCATCTGGGTTAAACTAATGGATTGTTTGACACCTTCCGGAGTTTTTACCGTTTGTCCGGGTGTCTGGCGCTGCGGTTGTCCTGACGGTTGTTTTCCATCCGGTGCTTGCCGGTCTACAGTTGATTGCCGGTCGTCGGGCGGTTGTCCCTGTACCGGCGGTTGATCTTGTGCGGGTTGCTGTCCGGAGGTTTGTCTGCCTTGACGACCACCGGTCGGCCGGGTCGGCTCTGCCGGGGTCGCCGCGGCGGCCGGGGCGCTGGACTTAAAAAAGGAGGAAAATATTGTCGCCAGATCCAAACTAAAAGTACTGCTCACCCGGTTTTGGTTTGAAATCACGTCGATACTGTTAGTATTACTGGTAATCGGTTCACTCCAATTAAAATTGGAATTATAACTCAGGCTGGGAGTGAACCATTTGAAGATTTTCGGACTGTAGTTGACAGAATAGGATTCGCGGATGTTTTCGACTGTTCCGGGATTGAAAGATCTAAAAATATCCCATTGATTCTGCCAAAATTCTATCATGTTGTTCCTGGCGTTCAATGAATAATTGGCATTCAGGTTGTCAAACATCTTATATCCCAACGCTAAACTGCGATCGAGGCCGAAATCGTTATTGGAAGTGACCGTCGTGCCATAGCGCGGAATACTGTATGATTTACTTTTACCGCCATCTGCCGAAACCGTCAGGTTGTTGGGCAAATAATACCAGCGGGTTCCGCTGATTTTATCACCGACAACCGGAATTTTTTCAGTCCACTTGAAGACCTGAAAATATTTTTCTTTGGGGAATGGCACCTGATAAGAAATGCTGGCCTTATAGGATTCACTTTTTGATTCCAATACCGTAACTGACGACGCATCGGTCCAGGAGGCGTTGAGGCTGATCTTGACCTGGTCAATCGTATACTTGGTCAGCCAGAAATCTGATACTCGTTTGTCGATAGTGGTATTCAAACCATAACTATGGGATATATCCAGCAAGCTGTCCGGCGGATTATCCTCCATGAGAATATCACTGCCATAAATATATTTTCTCGTTGCGACCGATTGAGTATAGGAACCACTCACGGGCAAATGTAAGCCCCAGCTGGCAGGGGTAAATTTTTCCAGGTAAACCCGGCCGGTCGCCGAAAGACTCTCAGTGGTTTTCAGGTTATCGGTCACAAGGCTTGGGCGTTGTTCGACAGTATGGAAATCGGCATCTTTATGGTTAATGGAAACGTCGAAACTGGCCAGATCGGCCACGCGCAA
>JAZDEI010000249.1:0-5658 GCA_043808945.1 Fidelibacterota bacterium
GAAGATCAATTCGATATACAGGAGATTTTTATGGATATTAAACTGGACGGTTTAATAGAAAAAATAAAGCAGGAAGGCATCGCTGAGGCGCAAAATTCCGCGGCGGAGATAATCGGGAAAGCCGAGGCAAACGCGCAGGAAATTCTTAATGCCGCCCGCCAGACTGCCAGCCAGATCGTGGCCGAAGGCCAGCAAAATGCCGATAAACTGCACGCCAACGCCGAAGCGGCCATTCGCCAGGCGGCCCGCGATACGATTCTCGTCACCAAGGAAAATCTCCGGAAATTATTCGACCGCGTTTTCAAGAAAGAAATTGCTAAAACACTATCGCCGGAATTCATGAAGGAAATCATTCTGACGATGGTTAAATCTTCCGCTTCGGACACCCACCTGGAATTCGTTGTCTCGGAAGCTGACGTCGAAAAATTAAAGGCTCTCGTCCTGGCGGCTACCCGCGACAGTCTCAAGGAGCCGGTGACCTTCCGGGTCGACCGTGGTGTTGCCAGTGGTTTCCGGGTTTCGCGCAACGGTGAAGAGGTTTACTATGACTTCACCGACCAAAGTATCGCCGAAGTTTTACAGGAATTTCTAAACCCGGCCATCCGCACATTATTAGAACAGAATGGATAAATATTACTACCTTGTGGCGCAGTTGCCCGTGCTTTTTTTCGAGCGGGAATCGGCGCTGACGATTGATAATTTTCTGGACGAAGCCCACAAGTGGCTGTCAGGTTCTGATTACAGGCAATTGGAGCGGGTCGATTTTATGGCCACCGAAATCAAACCGGATGATCCGCAAATTATCAAAAAGATCAAGGTTTTCGAATTGTCCCTGCGCCAGGAATTGGTCAACTGGCGTACGGCCCGGCAAAAGAGCCAGGATTATAAAATCATGGCCCTCCCGGCCAATCTGGTCAGAGAAGGAAATCCGTTAGTTGTCGAAAAGAATTTGCTGTTATGGCGCTGGCAGTTTCTGGAAGTGCTGGAGGCCGGCCACAATTTCGATCTGGACTTTGTGATTCTGTATTATCTGCGGCTCCAGATTTTGAAAAAGCTGTTCACATACAACAAGAAACTCGGTCGTGAAAAATATCAACAATATTTAGAAATGGGCTTATGAAAAAATACGGAAAAATAATCGGTGTCAACGGCAATATGATTACAGTTGCCTGCGAAAATGATATCATTCAAAATGAAGTCGGTTACGCGGTCGCCGGTGACGAATTGCTCAAAGCGGAGGTCATCCGAATTCGCGGCAACCTGGCCTTTATGCAGGTTTTTGAAAGCACCAAAGGTCTGAAGATCGGCGACTCGGTAGAATTTTCCGGGCAGATGCTTTCGGTACAATTGGGACCTGGCCTGCTTGGGATGGTTTATGACGGATTGCAGAATCCATTGCATGATCTGGCCGCCCAGTTTGGATTCTTCCTGAAACGCGGTGCGGTTATCGAACCGCTGGATTCGAAGAAAGAATGGGCTTTCGAGCCACGCGTCAAATCCGGTGATAATGTCCGGGCCGGAATCTGTCTCGGGGTCGTCGCGGAAGGCATCTTTGAACACCAGATTTTCGTGCCGTTTTACCTGCGCGGCGAGTATTCAATCAAGACGATAGCAGCGCGCGGCAACTATAATATTAACGAAAAGATTGCTGTCATCGTTGATGAAAAAGGCGCTGAGACCGATCTGAAAATGTACTTTGACTGGCCTGTGAAAATTCCGATTTCGGTTTACCGGGATAAATTTGTACCGACCGAACCGATGGTTACCCAGACCCGTATTATCGATACGTTTTTTCCGATTGCCAAGGGTGGCACATATTGTATTCCGGGGCCTTTTGGCGCCGGAAAAACCGTTCTCCAGCAGGTGACCAGCCGGTTCGCCGAAGCCGATGTCGTGATTATCGCGGCCTGCGGTGAGCGCGCCGGTGAAGTCGTGGAAACTCTGCGCGAATTTCCCGAGTTGACCGATCCGCGCACCGGCAAATCGCTGATGGATCGCACGATCATTATCTGCAATACCAGTTCGATGCCGGTGGCGGCGCGCGAGGCCTCGGTTTATACCGCCGCAACGCTTGGCGAATATTATCGTCAGATGGGTTTGAATGTGCTTTTATTAGCCGACTCGACTTCCCGCTGGGCGCAGGCCATGCGCGAACTCTCCGGTCGGCTCGAAGAAATTCCGGGCGAGGAAGCTTTCCCGGCCTATCTTGAATCCCGCATCGCCCAGTTTTACGAACGCGCCGGAATCGTGGAATTACTCGACGGTAAGACCGGAAGTCTGACCATCGGCGGCACGGTCAGTCCGGCCGGCGGAAATTTCGAGGAACCGGTGACCCAGTCAACTCTGAAAGTCGTCGGTGCTTTCCACGGACTTTCGCGCGATCGCTCGAATGCGCGGCGTTTCCCGGCGATTCATCCGCTTGACAGCTGGTCGAAGTACACCAGCTTTATTCCATTGAATCTGATCGAAGACGCCCGCAAGGTGCTCTTCAAGGGCAATGAAGTGCATCAGATGATGCTGGTGGTTGGCGAAGAAGGCACTTCGCTGGACGATTTTGAAGTTTATCTAAAGTCCGAATTTCTGGATGCGGTTTACCTCCAGCAAAATTCATTCGACCAGGTCGACGGCGCCAGCAATCCCGAGCGCCAGAAATATATTTTCAGCAAAGTCCACGGCGTGTTGATGACCAAATTCAACCTGACCGATAAAAACGACGCCCGCGGTTTTTTCAATAAACTGCGGCAGGCCTTCATCGACTGGAATTATATCGACCTGAAGGATGAGAAATTTCAAGAACAGGAACAGATGATTAATCAATTGATTAAGGAAAAAGCCCGCGATGCAAAAAGTCTATAATAAAATTTTGAGCGTAACCGGCAACGTTATTACCGTTCGTGCCAGCGACGTGGCCTCTGAAGAATTAGCCGAGATTTCCACCCAGCGCGGTAAATCGCTGGCGCAGGTCATTAAACTGGACGGCGACATCGTTTCGCTCCAGGTTTTTGCCGGCAGCCAGGGCATTGCCACCAACGACGAAATCCGGTTTTTGGGACACCCGATGGAGGTGACTTTTTCGGATAATATGCTCGGCCGCATTTTCAACGGCAGTGGCGTACCGCGCGACAAAGGCCCGCAGTTAACTGAAAACATGATCCAAATCGCCGGCCCGTCCGTTAATCCGGCCAAACGTATCATCCCCAGGCGGATGGTCAGAACCAATATTCCGATGATCGACGTTTTCAATTCGCTGGTCATTTCCCAGAAACTGCCTATTTTCTCGGTGTCCGGCGAGCCGTACAATGAACTGCTGGCGCGCATCGCCATGCAGGCTGAAGTCGATATGATCGTGCTGGGCGGGATCGGATTGAAGTACGACCAATATATGTTTTTCAAAAATACTCTGGAAGAGGGCGGCGCACTGAGTCGGTCGGTATTTTTCATTCATACCGCTTCCGATCCGATCGTGGAAGGCTTGATGGTTCCCGATTTGAGCTTAGCCGTGGCGGAACGCTTTGCGCTCAAGGGGCGGGACGTGCTGGTTCTGCTGACCGATATGACGAACTTTGCCGACTCGCTCAAGGAAATTGCTATCACGATGGAACAGGTTCCATCCAATCGCGGTTATCCGGGCGATCTTTACAGCCAGTTAGCCGCCCGTTATGAAAAAGCCGTTGATTTCGAAGGTGCCGGCTCGGTCACGATTCTGGCCGTCACGACGATGCCGGGCGATGATGTCACCCACCCGGTACCGGATAATACCGGTTACATTACCGAAGGTCAATTTTATCTGCGAAACGGCCGCATCGAGCCGTTCGGTTCGCTGAGCCGTCTGAAACAACAGGTCAATAAAAGCTCGCGGGAAGATCACCGCGCAATCATGGACGGCATGATCCAGCTGTATGCCCAGTTCAAGGAAACCGAAGAAAAACGGGCGATGGGTTTCCGGATGAGTGATTGGGACCGCAAACTTCTGAAATACGGGGTAAGTTTTGAGTCCGCGCTGATGGATTTGAAAGTCAACATCCCGCTCGAAGGAGCCCTGGATCGCGGTTGGCAAATTCTGGCGGAATGTTTTAATCCGGAAGAGACCGGTATGAAATCGGAACTGGTTCAAAAATTCTGGCCGAAAAAAGAGAAAGCGTCCGCAGAGGAAAAAGTTATAACCGACTGAAATAGATTATTCCGTTAATAAAATGGCCAAGATCAAGCATACCAAGAATGAATTAAAGACCCAGCGTGAGGCGCTTGCCCGCTACCGGCGTTTTTTACCGACCCTGGAATTGAAGAAAAGCCAGTTGGTCGGTGAAATTCGCCGCCTCGGCCACGAGATTGAACTGCTCGAAGACGAGATTCAGCGGATCGCCGAAGAAGTTTTCAAATGGGTCGATGTTATGGCTGAGCCGATCGATCTTAAGTCATTGATAAAAGTGCGGGAAATTGTTCTGGATGATAGTAATATCGCCGGGATCGATATCCGGATTTTTCAGCGGGTGGAATTTGAGGAAATAGATTACGATTTTTTCACAACTCCGCTGTGGATCGATCAAGCCCTAGAAATGCTAAAAGAACAGATCGCGCGTCGCTTTAAAATCCAAACTCTCAATGAGCAGGTTGATATTTTACTGGAAGAACTTCGCATAACGATTCAGCGCATCAATTTATTTGAAAAAGTAAAAATTCCCGAAGCGCGGGAGAATATTCGCACGATCCAGATTTTTATCGGCGACGCCCAGACGGCCGAAGTCGTGCGGGGCAAGATCGCCAAATCCAAGATTCAGAATAAAAAGGAACCAGTGAGATAATGATCGTTCCGATGAAGAAATTAGTGGTTTTTGTCAGCAGCGCGTCCCGGGACGCCGCTCTGAAAAAACTGCGCCATCTGGGCGTTCTGCATGTCAAACCGACCGTCGCGCCGGTTTCCGAAGATTTATCCATGCTGGAAAAGCATCTGGTGCAAACCGACAAAGCACTTGAAATGATTAAGAGCGTCACAACCGGAACGCCGCCTTCGCAAACGACTGAACCAGCGGAAAAGTTGGTCGATGAGATTCTGAATCTGCACGCCGAAAAGCAAAAGATCAATTCTGCCCTGGAAGTTGACCGGGAACGACTGCGGTGGTATTCCGTCTGGGGAAAAGTCACCCGCGCCGACCTGGCGCTGATACGGGAACGCGGAATTTTTCTGCGTTTATATACAATTGATAAAAATCAGGCCAAACAAATCCCGGCCGACAAATCAGTCCAAATTATCGCTCAGAATAAAAATCAGATGTTCATTGCGCTGGTATCGGAAACGGCCGATGAACAGCTGGATTTCAAGGAAGAATTCGTCCCGGAAGAAGATTTTGCCCTGGTCACTGGCAACGTCGCCACCGGAAAACAACGATTGACGGCAATTACCGATCGGCTCAATGATCTGAGTGCGAGTGAAAAGCAAATCCGGGTTTACCGCGATACGCTGGAAAAACAGTATCGCTGGGCCAACGTACGGGATGGCATGGGAGTCGCAGAGGCCATTGTCTACCTGGAAGGTTATTGCCCGGAAAAAAATCTAAACTCCTTCAAAGACCTGGCTGAAAAGGAAGGATGGGGCTATCTCGCTGATGATCCCGACGATCCGGCGGAAGTGCCGACTCTGATCAGCAAGCCGCGCTGGCT
>JAZDEI010000250.1:0-5811 GCA_043808945.1 Fidelibacterota bacterium
GGAAGATATTCAGGCGCTGTACGGCTTTGCGACACTGGCCGAGAAGGAATTGTTTTTACTGCTGATCAATATTTCCGGGATCGGTCCGAAAATGGCCATTACGATTCTTTCGGGGGCCTCACCGGAGCAATTCCGGAAACGGATTATCACCGGCGATGTCAAAGCCCTGACCCTCATTCCGGGCATCGGTTTAAAAACAGCCAAACGCATCATCGTTGAATTGGGCGAAAAAATGGGCAAGGTGGATGACGCGCTCCCGGCCGAAAGCGGGCCGATCACGAATCAGGTGCATGGCGATGAAGTCCTGAAAGCCTTAGTTTCGCTCGGTTACCGGCGGGCGGATGCCCTGAGCGCTTTCCGCAAGGCCATTCAGGAACTCGGTAACGACGCGACCGTCGAGCAGTACCTCAAATCAGCCCTCAATAAAATGTAACAGGAGAAATCATGGATAACGCCACGAATGCCAAAAAAACTCCCTTTTATGATCAACATGTCGCCCTGCATGCCAAACTCGTTCCGTTCGCCGGATTCTGGATGCCGATCCAATATACCGGAATAATGGATGAGCATCGCCGCGTCCGAACGACGGTTGGCGTCTTCGATGTGACCCATATGGGCGAGTTCATTGTTAAAGGCGAAAACGCCGAAAAATTCCTAAATGCAATTACGATCAATGACGTGACCAAACTGGCGGTCGGTCGGGTCCAATATTCGGCGATGTGCTACCCGGGCGGTGGGATCGTCGACGATCTGCTCGTCTATCGTTTTGCCGATCATTACATGCTGGTCGTCAATGCCTCGAACCTCGAAAAGGATTTCAACTGGATAAATGGATTTCTTAGTATACGAAGGATACCGTCAGAAGATGGTCCTTTATATGTTTTTCCGCATCTTGATTTTTTTCCTGAAGATATTCAAATCGAAAATATTTCTGATTCAACCGCACTTTTAGCAATTCAGGGCCCGCAAGCCCTGGAGGCTTTGCAACCGCTGACGGACGTTAATCTGAACGAGATTGAATTTTATCATTTCAGGGAAGGCAAAATTGCCGGAATATCCGCAATCCTGTCGCGCACCGGCTATACCGGTGAAATAGGGCTGGAGATTTATCATCAGCCTGCGGATAGCGCCCACCTGTGGGAGGCGATCTTTGCGGCCAGCAAAAGTTACGATATTCAACCGATCGGCCTTGGCGCGCGCGATACCCTGCGCCTGGAGCTGAAATATTGCCTGTACGGCAACGACATCGACCAGACCACCAATCCGCTCGAAGCCGGCCTAGCCTGGATCACGAAATTGGATAAGCCGGATTTCGTCGGCAAAGCAGCTCTCCTGAAGATTAAGGCCGCCGGCCTGCCGCGCAAGAGCGTCGGCTTTGAGATGCTCGAACCGGGTATTCCGCGGCATGGCTACCGCGTTTTTAATAACGGAAAAGAGATCGGTCAGGTGACCAGCGGGACCCAATCGCCGACCCTCAATAAGGGCATCGGGGTGGCTTATGTCGCGACCGAATTCAGTCCGATCGGAACGCAGATCGACATCGAAATCCGGGGCAAATTCATGAAAGCCGTCGTCGTCAATACTCCTTTCGTAGCGGCCAGAACCCAATGAACAATCGCCGGCAGGAAATTTTCGGTATTCTACTGATTGCCCTGGGGATCCTGATCGCCCTCAGTCTGGCTTCCTATAATTCCATCGAAGAACCGACTATCTCGAAAAATATCGCCATCCAGAACTGGATGGGCATCATCGGCGTTTATATCGCCCACTATCTGATCAAGTACACCTTCGGGGTCGCGGTCGTGATTGGGCCGATCCTGATGCTCGTCTGGGGCTGGTGGTTGTTCGCCGCCAAAGATCGTAAAATATTAATACGCTTCAGTCTGTACACCGCCTTCCTGGCGATTTTAGTGTCGGTGGCACTCGGCTTGCCAGCCGTTAAAAGCAACATTGTCAGCAGTCTCGGTTTCCGTTACAGCGGCCTGGTGGGGGGCGTCTTTGCCAAAGTCATGCACGATTTTCTGGGTTTTAGCGGGACGCTGATCGTACTTTCAGTACTGGCCTTGATCAGTATCCGGGGCTATTTTTCGTGGAGCTTTTACGGGCCGCTCGAAAAATTGCTCCTGCGTCGCAAACTTAAAATAAAGAAAACACCGGCTGCGCCGCAGAAACCGGAAATTAGCCCGAAAATACTGGCCGCAGAGGGATCGGCTGAGATGATCGAAGATTTGCCGGCTGAGGAAGAACCGCTCAGACCGTTAAAGATCCGTAAAGCGGCTGAGACCCGCATCGAACCGCCCGAGAAGAAAATCGGGCCCTCAGTTAAAAGTGGAGCGACGGCCGGAGTTTATCAGCTGCCGGATCTCGACCTGCTCGAAATGCCGCCGGAATCGAAGGATTCGGTGACCAAGGAAGAGATGGCCGAGAACGCCCAGCTTTTGGAAAATGCCCTCGAGACCTTTGGCGTCAAGGGCAAAGTTGTCAATGTCTCACCCGGGCCGATCATCACACGCTACGAGATTGAACCGGCCACCGGAGTGCGGGTTAGCAAAATTGCGGCTCTGGCGGATGACCTGGCGCGGATTCTGTCGGCCAAACGCATTCGCATCGTGGCGCCCATTCCGGGCAAATCCGTGGTCGGCGTCGAAATTCCGAACCGCAATCCGGAGATGGTTTACCTGCGCAGCATCATCGGATCCCGCCAATTTGCGACGGCTAAATCGAAACTGTCGATCGCACTCGGGAAGACGACTTCGGGCGAAATCTATACGCTCGATTTAGCGCGCATGCCGCATTTACTGATCGCCGGCGCGACCGGCTCCGGCAAGAGCGTCTGCATCAATACGATCATCGCCAGTATGCTTTACCTGGCCCGCCCGGACGAAGTCAAATTCGTCCTGATCGACCCGAAGAAGCTGGAATTATCGATCTTCAAAGCCCTGGAAGGTTATCACCTGATCACCTGCGAAGACCTGGATGAGTTTGTCATTACCCGGGCGGACAACGCCATCGTGGCGCTGCGCTCGATTGAGCTGGAAATGGAGCGCCGCTATGAGATTCTGGCCGGCGCCACCGTGCGCAACATCGATGAATATAATAACCGGGTCGTCAGCGGTGAACTCGATAAGGAATTTTTACCGTATATCATCTTGATTATCGATGAACTGGCCGACCTGATGATGACTTCGGCCAAAGAGGTAGAAGAGCCGATCACCCGTCTGGCGCAAATGGCGCGGGCGGTCGGAATTCACCTGATAATTGCGACCCAGCGCCCATCCGTGGACGTAATCACCGGGGTTATCAAGGCCAATTTCCCGGCCCGCATTGCCTTCCAGGTCGCTTCCAAAGTCGACTCGCGCACCATTCTTGATCTGAACGGTGCCGAAAAACTGCTGGGACGCGGCGATCTTTTAATCACCACTCCGCAGAACCCGGAACCGCTGCGGGTCCATAACGCCTATATTTCCCTGGAGGAGATCGAACGGGTATTGGAACACATCGAGAATCAACCCAAGCCGGGGGAAGTCGAATTGCCGTCCGTCAAGGAAGAGAGCGTCGATGAGTTCGGGGTCTACGATACCGGCGAAAAAGACCCGCTCTATTATGAAGCCCTCAAACTGGTCGCCACCCACCAGCAGGGTTCGATCTCGCTTTTACAGCGCCGGCTGAAGATCGGTTATTCGCGGGCCGCCCGCCTGATAGACGATCTGGAAAGAGGCGGGATCGTCGGACCTTTCACCGGCAGTAAAGCCCGCGATGTCCTGGTCAATGAAGATTACCTGGAGCGTCTCAGGGAAGACAAAATAAATGACGACGAAGATTAAATTTCTGTGATAATTGTCAAGTACGCATAACCGATTCCAACTAAATTAAAGCCGTGAATTCCGAAATAAAATTAAGCCAATCCTGCGCTACAATAGTGTCCGCCATTTTCGTCCTGACGATATTAGTATCAGCCCAGGACCCGGCTAAATCCGTTCTGGATCAGGTCGCCCGGCATTATAACGCGGCCGTACCGTTCAAGGTTGGTTTTACGATCAGCCAGGCAATCCGGAATACTAAAAACCACACTGAAAACAGCGGGACTTTTTTTCTGGGACCAGGCGATCGTTTTCGGATCGTCTTTACCGAAGAGGAGATCGTCTACGACGGACGCTGGCTCTGGACGCGCGATAAGGTCAACCACCAGGTGATCGTCGAGGAGTTCAATCCGCGTTCGAGTCTGAAATTGGTCAGTGATATTTTAAGCGGCGCACTGGATCAATTCACGGTCACCAAGACCGCTAAAAATAAAAGCGGTTTGACCCGGCTGGATTTGAAACCCAAAGCCGAAAATGGCTATATCCGGGCGCTGCAGTTGACAATTACGAGTAACAGTCAAACCGTCCGGTCCGCGGATTACTGCGATTTCCAGAACAATTCGGTCAGCATTGCCTTCGATTCCCTGATTTCTCTGGCGCCGGCCGATTCCGGTCTGTTCAATATTGATCTTAAAAAGAATGAAGAATTAATCGATCTGCGACCATGAAAACCAAATCAGACAGTCTCTGGAGAAAGATTTTCAGTCCCAAGACGGCGATCGGCTTTCTGGTCAGCGCCCTGGGCCTCTATCTGGGTTTTAGGAAATTTAACGGGGCCGAATTCCTGACTTCCCTGGAACAGACCAATCTGGGGATCTTCGGCTTAGCGATGGTCGTGATGGTCCTGATGGTTATGATACGCGCCTGGCGCTGGAAATACCTGCTTTATCCGATCCGTGATTTGAGAGTTAAACCGGTTTTTGAGATGGAGATGATCGGATTTTTCGGAAACAACGTCTTTCCTTTCCGGTTGGGTGAGATTCTGCGAGCCTATTCGATGAGCAAGGCTCTGCAGATCCCGGCCGGAGCGGTGCTCGGTACGATCGTGGTCGAACGGATTCTGGATTCCCTGACTTTTTTAGTGATCATGATCTTGGGTGCCATCTTTTTCCCGAAAATGCCGGCCTGGGTGCGCTACAGTGGAGCAGTCTCCGCACTAATCATTTTAATTTTCGGAATTTTGATATATATTTCGCAGTTGAAACGGGAAGCCCTGAAAGAGTACGTTAAGCAAAAAATGCACATGTCGACGAATACCAAAATAGCCAAGACCATCAATCACTTCTGGCAGGGAATTTCGACCCTGCGCCGGACGCCCCATCTGGGTTTGATTGCCCTGCAATCGGCCCTGATCTGGATTATCTGCATCGTCAACACCTGGATTATGGGAGCGGCTTTGCATTTCTATTTTAGCCTGTCGGCCCTGCTTTTAATCTTTTTTGTAACATCCATGATAATTTCAGTGCCGTCGGCGCCGGGTTATGTCGGGACCTATCACGCCGCCACGATCGGCATCCTGGTTTACCTGGGACTGAATCTGTCCAATGCGCAGGCCGTGGCCGTCATTATGCACGCGGTCGGTTTTATTGTCCTGACCGCCTTTGGTTTGGTCTATTTTCTTAAATATCAGATTAATGTCAGGGATACATCCGCAATTTATTCTGAGAAAGGAGTCTAACACTTAGTAATGGAAGCGATGAACGGTCAGATGCGTTCGGGTTATCCCGAAAAGAGTTTTTCAGAGACGGAGAAGGAAGTATCCCTGCAGGATTATTTCCGGATCATTTACAGGGGCCGCTGGATTATCGGAATCAGTTTTGTAGTGGTCATGCTGCTCACGGTTTATATCACCTTTACGACCCCGCCCCAATATGAAGCCAAGACGACCCTGATGTTGTCCGGGCGTGCCAGTTCCACCAGTGCCCTGTTTCAGAATCCGCTCATGCCGACC
>JAZDEI010000251.1:0-2235 GCA_043808945.1 Fidelibacterota bacterium
GAACATTTCAGATTTTAAATATTTTTAGGGGATTTCGAGGTCATTACGGCTTTTGAGAAAATTCTCTTCAATTCTTCGACTTCACTGAATAGTGGTCCAATTTTATCTTCAGTAAGAAGTTCAGCGCGTTTGAGAAGTTTCAGCCAAAATGCAGATTCGCGCAGTTCTTTTAACACTATTTGCATTTTATGAAGAAAATCTGCCCGACTTTCTGCGCCTCTGGCTTCTTCGTAATTTGCCCCGGCAGAACTTGAAGCCCTGAACAATTGTCTAAAGATATGGCTGCCTATAAAAGAAATCTGAAGAGACGGCCAAATCTTGATTATTTTTTCGTTAAAATCCAATATGCGTTCGGCTAATTCTTCGGCATTCATCTTGACAACTCATTCATTTTCAGATGTTCTTTACTCTTCAGCAAATTTGATATTTGCAATTTGAAATCTCCAATTTGAAATTTTCATATCACTTCCCGAAAGTCTTCGATCCTTCCGGTCAGTGCCGAAACAGCGGCTGTTCGCGGACTGCACAGATAAACTTCGGCGTTCTTGTTGCCCATACGTCCCTTGAAATTGCGGTTGGAGGTTGAAAGCGTCACCTCGCCTTTGGCCGGAACGCCTTCGTGGTTACCCATGCACGGTCCGCAACCGGGATTCATGATGACTGCACCGGCTTCCACCAATTCGGTAATCCAGCCTCGTTTCAACACCTCGAGATAAATTTCACGCGACGCCGGGAAAACCAGCATCCGCACGCCGGGATGAACTTTTTTCCCCTTTAAAATACTGACGACCACCTCGAAATCCTCGATGCGCGTATTCGTGCAACTGCCAAAGAAAACCTGGTCGATTTTCGTGCCCGCTACGACTGCAACCGGAGCGACATTATCAACGGTATGCGGTTTGGCGACCATCGGCTCAATGTCAGCCAGATTATAATGCAGCACTTCGTCATAATTTGCATCCGGATCGGATTCAACGACTTCAAACTCTTGCTTTGCGCGCGATTTGACATAAGCCAGAACTTCGGCGTTCGGGATCATGTAGCCGTTCTTGGCGCCGATTTCCACCGCCATATTAGTCAGGACGAACCGGCTGGCCAGCGTCATCCCGTCGATGCCCGGCCCGCAGAATTCGATGGCGCGATACAATCCGCCGTCCGCTCCGATGTCGCCGGCTATTTTCAGCATTAAATCCTTCGAGGTAACTCCCGGCTGAAATTCGCCATCACAGACGATTTTCAATGTCTCCGGCACTCTCAGCCAGATTTTGCCGCACGCCATGATGGCGGCCATTTCACTGCGCCCGATGCCGGTCGAGAACGCCCCGAAAGCGCCGTAGGAAGTCGTATGCGAATCGGCGCCGACGATCAAAGCCCCCGGCCAAACGTGCCCTTTTTCATGAATAACCTGATGGCAGATTCCCTGATTGATATCGTAGAAATTTCTGATTCCTTGCTTCGCAACAAACTCGCGAATGTCCTTATGATTCTGGGCGAATTTCTCATTGGCAGCCGGGGTACAATGATCGAGAATTACGACATGTTTATCCGGATCGTAAACCTTATCGACACCGATTTTATAAAATGTCGAGGAAATGGCCGAAGTATTGTCATGCGACATGGCTACATCCGGTTCGATCTCGACGATCTCACCCGGTACAACTGGCTTGCCAGCCTTCTTTCCCAGGATCTTCTCGCTAAATGTCTTCCCCATTTTTTCTCCAACCGCTAATTAACGCAAATACACACTAATATTATTTATTTTTTGTTAATATCAATCGTTCCCACTGTAAACGAGGATGTTTAAAATTCAATATTATTCCCACTTCCTTCTTTGTAATCCGCAGATAATTCAGAACCTGACCACGATGTTCATCAAGAATCGACCCGGCATTTTTAGTCTCGACAATTACTTTATCTTCAACAATCAGGTCTGGAATGTACTCATCGATCAGTTGATTGTCATAATAAACCGGAAAACTCATTTGCTGACTGAATGAGAGATTCTGTCGTTTGAGTTCAATACATAGTGCTTTTTCATAGGTTTTCTCACGAAGACCGTGACCAAGTTCATTCGCCACGGTTATAGCACAACCGACGATTTTGTGAACCAATTCTTTTTCAATCAATTCTACCATACTCTTAACCACTAATTAACACAAATACACACTAATAATTTCATTTCTTGTTAATGGTAATCATGCGACTGATTACAATGCTCCACTTAGTTTTACTCCC
>JAZDEI010000252.1:0-25618 GCA_043808945.1 Fidelibacterota bacterium
GCAAATTGAGCTGGGCCGAGTTCAGGCCGGGACTGATTTTCGTGCCACTCTCTTGGCCGCCGAAGCGCGGATCGAGCACCACAATATAGTCGTGCAGGACGCCGCCGAATACCTTTTGCAGATTGAGGGTATCGATATTACTGATTCCGTCGCTGACCCGAACGGTCCGATTTTGACTGAAATAGCCGTTTTTTAAGAATTGAAGGTAATGCTCACCGGGTGTGATCTGCGGGAAAAAGTAAACTCCGTCTGAATTAGTGAACTGCCGGAGCGAATCCGGCAGAAGGGTCACGTTTACATTTTCGAGCGGTGTTTGTTCAGGGCGGCTCAGGCAGAATCCTTCGACGAGAGTCGTGTTTGTATCACTGAAAGCCACTGTCAAAGCGGATCGCGCCGTTCCCGTCGCGAATTTCAGGTTGGCTGTTCCCGGAAGCGGCGCGGCCTGCAGATAGAAAGTGGCTTTTCCGGCGCGGACCGGCATTTTTCCGGTCATTAATCGCCCGTAATCGGTCATAGCGCCGATCGTATCATCGTCGGCCACCGCGAGGCTATCAGAATCGAGCGCGAAGGTGCTGATTCCGGTAAACGCCAGTCCGTCCGCCGGCAGACGATCACACCAGACCTGGGCATATAAATAGCAGGCCGGGCCGGCGATCCGAAAACGGGCAATGCGCGGCAGATTGTGATTTCCAAAGTAATTAGTGACTTCCGCCTGAGCGGTATGCCAGCCGTTCAAGAGCGGTTTTTCGGGTGTATGGAAGATCAGGTTCCGGTCGCGATCCAGCAGGAAAGGTGTAGTCGAATCATCCAGGAAAAAAGTCACCTGCCGGCTGAAATATTGTTCGCGGGTCAGCATCCAGCTGCCTTTGCGCTTATGCAGACCGTCTCTGATCTGCAGGCAGATCGTCGGTTGTTTGGACGTAATCGTTGTATCGGGATGGGGTTCCCGGAGTATAACCGTTGGAATACCGGCTGCCGCCCAGCGCGCAATTCCGAGGAAAATCGCATAGGCTTCCAGTCGGTTATAAGCCGGTTTAGCGAGCAATTTCTCCTCTTTTGGATTGCTGAAAAAGGATGATTCCAGCAGGATGCCGGGCACTGTAAGGTGGCGCAGAACCCCGAATCCGTCCGGATACATCAGATAATCAGACAACAAACCGGCCGGCAGCTGATTCGGCAAACGCAGATAATCGACCAGGCTTTGCTGGATATAGCGGGCCAGATCCAGGCTGACCGGCCTAAAATCGGCGTCACCGTGGTACCAGGTCGAAGCGTAATTAGTACGCGGATTATCGGTGGCGTTATGATGCAGGGAAATGAAAATATCGGCCTTGGTCAGAGTGGCAACTTCCGCTCGTTTATCCAGATCGATTTCAAAATCACCATCGCGGGTCAGAATCACCTGAGCGCCGGCCTTTTCCAGAAAATCTCGCAGGTAAAAAGCCACCCGCAGATTCATCTCGGCTTCCCGCACGCCGGTCGGGCCTCTTTTATACAGTCCAATATGCGCATCCCCGCCGTGACCGGGATCGAGACAAATTTTCAGCCCTTTTAAAAACTGGGCATATTCCGGAATTGTATAATCCGGCTTGGGGATGCGGTACCATTCCGTCGGCCCGCGCCGGCGACCGTAAAAGCTGCAGGATTGTGTCAGACAGGTAATGGTAATTATCCAGAATACGATATATTTTTTCATCACGGACTTTCTCATTGTTCTTATATAACGGCCTGAAATTAGATAGGAAAGCGACGATAGGCAAGGCCGGAATTATCGCGCCGTAGAAATTAAAGCAACTTTTTCGGATCGAGGGGTTCGACGATCAGACTTTTCTCGAATTTAATCGCAACCGCCCCGGCCGCGGCCTGACGCGGTTTCGAGACGTATTTGGACTGCGTGTACGCGACCGGCACGACCGCGGAATGTTTGGCTTTGCTGTAAAACGCCGCCAGTCGCGCCGCTTTTTGGAGAATATGACCGGGCAGAGCCGCAACCTTGCCGGGATTGCGGACGATAACATGCGAGCCGGTCGTACCCTGGGCATGCAGCCAGAAATCATGCGGCCGGGCGATCTTGGCGGTCAATTCGTCGTTGTCACGGGCGCTTTTTCCGATCAGGATTTCCCAGCCTTCCAGCACGATTCTGGTAAAAGGTTGGTGAACCGCTGCGCCGGCAAGGCCGGAACGAACCGCGCCGGGCAATTGATCCCCGATCGCGCGTAATTCTTTGAAATCGGTCGCGTTGGACAGGCGTTGTTTAAGGGCGGAGTAGCGCCGGATCGATTCTTCGGTTTCCGCGATCTGTCCGGCGAGTTCGCGCCGGGAAGCTTCGATCTGACGGGATTTTGCATAATAGCGCTGAGCATTGGCGATGGCTGACAGTTTCGGATCGAGCGGAATCGTAACCGTGGCCGGCAGGTCGGAATCGGTTACATCGTAACCCGGCATGCCGGTCAGGATCGGCAGGGTGACCGAGCCGGAGTGCGCCGGGACCGCCGGAGCCGCAGTCATCAGCGTGTCGGCCCATTCGCGGTAATTGGCAGAGGTCGGCAATCCGGCCAGGTCGTTTTGCTGTCGGATCAGTTTACGGCTGGCGGTGGCCAGCAGGATTTCAGCCTGCTGGTTGAGCGCTTTCCGTTTCTCGTCGAAACGGTCGCGACTTAAAAATGTCTGGATGAATTGGTTCTGGGCGGTGATGATGGCAGAAAAACCGATCGACTCCGTTTTGGCAAGCGAATCTAATTCCAGCAGGCTGAAAACCGGCGGCCCGGTCAGATAAATGCGCGGCGCCGGTTTTGCCAGGGCCGTGACCAAATCGCCGAGTACTGCGGCGATCCGAGTGGTCTGGCCGGCGTTCAAATTGATCAGCAATGTCTTGGGATTCAGATCGGTCAAAAAACAGAGTTCGGTGATGAATGTTTTCGGTAAAACCGGCTGCATGGATTTATTCAGAAACGTTTCCAGCGATTGATCGGGATGACTGTTCAGTAAATCCGCAAACCGCTCCGCATCCGGAAATGACCGGCCGCAACTTTCAAATTGATGCGGGTCGCAAGCGACTGCTTTTTTGACTTTTTTAAAGGAAGCGATGATATTGCCGGTTGGCCCGAACAGTAAAACATTCCCGTTGATGCCGTACAGCCGGATCAGGATGCGCAGGACGCCATCGTTGAGAGTCAGCAGAAGCTGGCGGTCATTTTTATGCCAGGCAACCTCTGTAATAATTTTACCGGTCAGATCAGTCAGGACCGCAACCTTGTGCCGGGGTTGCGGCAGATTGGCCTCGAGCGTTACAAACGGCAGCGGCGCCTGAACGGAAAAATGAAGCGACTGCCATTCCCGGGCGCCGCTCAGCGGGATATGCAGATGGTTTTTCTGGAAAGTAAAAGCCGATCCGCAGACCGCACCGATCAGCAGGTTTTGCGATTCACGCCCGAACTCTACGATATGAAACCAGCTGTTGAACACGACGGAAAATAGGTAAAATCCGTCTTTATTCAAAGCCCGAAAAGACTGCAATACAAAAATAAATTAATATTCAATTTCTTATAAAATATAGATTAAGTTGAAATTTTAAGTTTGACAGTTAGGTTCAGAATCACTAATTTTGCGTGCGTTTTAATGGAGATCGTATGTTGGAAAGTATGACAGGCTACAGCAAGAAGGAAAGTCGCTCCGGCGCGGATGTGATCAGCGTTGAGATTATGTCCGAAAACAATCGCTTTCTGGACCTGTCGCTCAATTTGCCGGAGCAGATGGAAGTTTTTGCCGAAGAATTGAAACGTTCGATTTCCGATGACCTGCGGCGCGGCCGGGTGCGCGTCGCCGTGAAAATTAACGGATCGAATACGGCTCCGGAAGTGAAGTTAAATACCGAAATGCTGAAAAAATATTACCGGTCTCTGACCGACCTCGCCCGGGAATTGCAGATCGCGGAACCGGTTTCATTCCAGAATCTGCTCGGTTATCCGGAAATATTCAAGGTCGATTCCGTCGCGGTCAATGTTCCGGAAATTCTGGCCCAGGTCAAAGCCTTGCTGAAAACGGCGGTCGCCGAATTAATCGCCATGCGGCGGCGCGAAGGTGAATTTCTGCGGGCAGAATTGGAGAACTATCTGCAATTGATCCTGCAACAGAGTACGGAAGTTGAAGAACTGGCCCGCCAGTCGCGCCAGGAGTATTTTGCGAAATACAAACAGAATATCACGGAACTCTGCCAGAGTTGCCAAATGGATGAAAATCGATTGATTCAGGAGGCTGGCATCCTGGTTAAAAAATTAGACATCACCGAAGAATGTGCCCGCCTGCGCAGTCATGTCCAGCAGTTTTTGCTGCTGATCCAAAGTGACGAACCGGTCGGCAAGAAAATGAGTTTTCTGATTCAGGAAATGAACCGCGAGATCACGACCGCCGGCAGTAAGTCCGAGAACGCCGCCATCTCGCACCTGGTTGTCAGTCTGAAGGATGAGCTGGAGAAAATCCGGGAACAAATTCAGAATATTATATGAAAAATAAAGGTCTGCTGTTATCCTTCGCCGCCCCCTCCGGAACCGGTAAAACCACGGTCTGTCACGCGTTACTCAAACTGAGTGAGCGCTTTGTCTTTTCGGTCTCCTGCACGACCCGCCCGCCGCGCCCGAATGAAAGCGATGGCGTGGACTATTACTTCATTTCAAAGGCCCAATTCCTGGCAAATATCCGGGAAGATAAAATGGCCGAATGGCAGGAAGTCTTCGGCAATTATTACGGAACACTGAAATCCGCCGTCACGGAGGCCCTGGACGCTGGCAAAATCCTGTTGCTGGACATTGAAGTCAAAGGCACCCTGAATTTGAAGAAATTATATCCGGAGCAGACCATCAGCATCTTTCTGCTGCCGCCGACCCAGGACGAACTTGACCGCCGCCTGCAAAAGCGCGGCACCGAAGATGAAAATTCCATCGCCGTACGGAATGCCCGCATTCCGGAAGAAATCGCACTGAGCAAACAGTTCGACTATCAGATAGTCAATGACAAATTAGAAACAACCATTGACCAAATAATGTATATCATAGAGGAGCATGTCACCCATGACTGAAACACTTGCTTTTAGAAAATTAACCAAAAATTCGGATGACGTCTTCGAGCTGGCCGTCGTGGCTTCCAAGCGCGCCCGCCAGATCAATGCCCTGCGCATTGCGCAATATCCGCTGCCGACCATGACCGAAGATCAGGAGGAGACTTTCGAAGAAACCCCGCCCGAGATCAATGACGATCCGAATTGGGACAATTTCGAAAAACCGACGGCTCTGGCGGTCAACGAAATTATGGACGAGAAGATTAATTATCACTATACGACTCCCGAAGAAGAAAAACCGCTCGAGGAATTCGATAGTGAATTGTCCGAGTAAAAAAATCATCCTGGGTCTGACCGGCGGAATTGCCATATATAAATCCGCCAGTCTTTTGCGCCGGTTAGTCAACGACTACGGAGCGGATGTCAGCGTCGTCATGACTGCGGCCGCCCGCCAATTCATGACGCCGCTGATCTTCGAAACTTTCAGCCACAATCCGGTTCTGACCGACATGTTCGCCGGCCCGAAAATCGAGACCCGGCATGTCGATCTGGCCACGTCCGCCGATCTGATTTTGGTCTCGCCGGCGACCGCCAATATCGTCGCCAAGACAGCCCATGGCATCGCAGACGATCTGCTTAGCACCCTGATCCTGGTGGGTGGCAACAAGACCGTTTTTGCACTGGCCATGAATGCCGCGATGTATGCCAATCCGATCACCCGCGAAAATATCGCCAAATTACACCAACTCGGTTACGAATTTATCGAACCGCAGGAAGGAGCCCTGGCCTGCCAGACTTACGGTACAGGGCGATTGGCGGACGAGAAAACGATCCTCGCTAAAGTCGACCGGCGGTTGAACGGTCACGCCTGGTTCAAAGGTAAAAAAGTAATCGTCACGGCCGGCCCGACCCGCGAATTCATCGATCCGATCCGGTTCATCTCGAACCGTTCAACCGGTAAAATGGGTTACGCTCTGGCGGAGATCGCGGTGCGCGAAGGGGCCGACACGACCCTGATCAGCGGCCCGGCCGACCTGGCATTGCCGGTCGGCGCCCAAACGATCCGGGTCGAAACTGCCGCGCAAATGCAGGCGGCGGTTGCAGCCGGTGCCGGCGACGCCGATTTCCTGTTCATGGCGGCGGCCGTCGAGGATTTGTCTCCGGTCGCGCCGCTGGCGGATAAAATCAAGAAAGAGAGCGGCTTTAACGAATTGAGTCTGAAATTTACACCGGAAGTCATCCAGGCTTTCCGGGCGGTTAACCGGAGGGCCTGCGTGACCGGTTTCAGCGTCGAGATCGAATCCGGGAGTCAGCCAGGCGCCAAAGCCCGGTCGTTTGCCAAACTGCAGGCCAAAGAGATGGATTTTATCGTCTGGAACGACCCCGGAGTAGCCGGAGCGGCTTTCGCGCATGAAACCAACGCGGTGACATTATTGGCGCGGAATGGCGGCGAATGGACCTTTCCGCTCGACACCAAGCGCCACATCGCAGAGTCGATCCTGACAACCGTTCTCAATCAATGGAAAAAATAAATGACTGAGCCAAACACCGCAATTAAAACCTATTTCCGGCAACAGGCCGAGCTCTACCCGGAAGATATCTATCTGCTTTCCGAGGGTGAAAGCGCGCCCGATGAGACCCCGGAACGATTGCACCAGTTAGAAAAAGTTTGCTTAGCCTGTACTAAATGTCATTTATCGGCGACCCGCACTAAAGTCGTTTTCGGCAGCGGAAATCCCAGCGCCGATCTGCTTTTTGTGGGAGAAGCGCCGGGCGCCAATGAAGATTTGCAGGGCTTACCCTTCGTCGGGCGGGCGGGCAATTTGCTGGACAAAATCCTGAGCGCCATCGATTTGCAACGCGAGCAGGTTTATATTGCCAATGTCCTGAAGTGCCGGCCACCCGAAAACCGGACGCCGAACAGTGCCGAGGTCGAGCAATGCGAGCCCTACCTCGTGCAACAAATCGCCATCATCCGGCCGAAGCTGATCGTCTGTCTCGGCCTGACGGCCGCCCGGACCCTGTTGCGGATCGAATATAACCTCGAAAAAATGCGCGGTCAGATTTTCCAATATCACGATGTGGATCTGATCGTGACCTATCACCCGGCGGCGCTGCTGCGCAACGAAAATTTGAAGAAGTTCGCCTGGGAGGATTTTAAAAAAATTAAAACCCTTTATTTAAACAAGACGGGAGAATAAATGGCCCAGAACGACGGCGAGTTTTTACGGGTTCCACCCCATTCTGACGAGGCTGAAGTTTCAGTGCTCGGCGCCATGATGCTTGACAAGGAAGCGGTCAGCAAGGCTTTGCAGTATCTCGATCACACGGCCTTTTACAAGGACGCCCACCAGCAGATTTTCCACGCCATGATCGATCTGTTCAACGAGGGACAGCCGATTGACCAGGTCAGCGTGATCGACCGCCTGAAACGCAGTAAAATGCTCGAAATGGTCGGCGGCGCTTACTACGTCACCGGGCTGGTGGAAGCCACGCCTTCAGCCGCCAATGTCGAGCATTATGCCAAAATCGTACTGGATGCCGCAATCTTTCGCCGTCTGATCGTGGCTTCCAATGAAATTCAGGGACTGGCTTACGAAGCCCGCGATACGGCCTTTGATGTCCTGGATACGGCCGAACAGAAAATATTTGCGCTCTCCGAGAACCGGCTGAGAGGCGGATTTAAAAATTTTGTGGATGTCCTGAACCAGACTTTCGAATATATCGACTCGATTCACAGCCGTAAAGGACATACGACCGGCGTACCGACCGGCCTGCTCGACCTGGATGATCTGACTTCCGGTTTCCATCCGGGTGAATTAATCATCCTGGCCGGACGCCCCGGGACGGGCAAGACCGCCCTGGCCCTGACGATTGCCCGCAACGCCGCCGTGGAATATGATATTCCGGTCGGCATGTTCAGTATCGAAATGTCGGATTACCAGCTGGCTTTGCGGGTCTTATGCGCCGAGGCGCGACTCGACAGCCATTTGGTGCGCACCGGGAAACTGCCCAAAGACCAATGGCAGAAACTCAGCCTGCAAACCGGAAAATTGTCGAACGCCAAGATATTTATCGACGACTCGCCGGTCCTGACGATGATGGACATCCGGGCTAAGGCCCGGCGCGCCAAAGCCGAACACGATATTCAGCTCCTGATCATCGACTATTTACAATTGATCAAGGGACATCGCGCCGAGAACCGCCAGCAGGAGATCACCGAAATTTCCCGCAGCCTGAAAGCCCTCTCCAAAGAAATCAACGTTCCGGTCATCGCGCTTTCGCAGCTGTCCCGCGCGGTCGAAGGGCGGACCGATCACAAACCACAATTATCCGACCTGCGCGAAAGCGGTTCGCTGGAACAGGACGCCGATGTGGTCCTGTTTATCTACCGTAAATCCTTATACGATAAACGCGACGGCACCGAATCGGCCGAAGATGACGAGCGGACGGCCGAGATCATGGTCGCCAAACAGCGCAACGGTCCGACCGGCAATGTTGAAGTCGTCTTTATTGACAAATACACCCGCTTTGAAAATAAACGCTCGCAAAGGGAAGAAATAATAACGTCACCATTTTAATGACTCCGGAACTGCTCAGTAAAGTCTTTACGCGCACCGCAAAGCGGCCTCAGAAATTCTACGTTCTGATCGAAAAGCTGAACGAACGCGCGCCTCTCTCCCAATCCGAGGAAGATTTTCTCTGGGAAGTCTATATTTTTGCGCGCGATTCCCACCGCGGCCAGCGGCGCCAGTCCGGTCAGAGCTATTTTGAGCATCCCTATCAGACCGCCCGTATTCTGGCAAATTTGAATATGGATCCGATCACGGTTGCCAGTGGTTTATTGCACGACGTCATCGAAGATACGAATGTCAAATTCAGCGACATCGAGGAAAAATTCGGGGCCGAAGTCGCCAAACTGGTCGAAGGCGTTACCAAGATCAGCGGCATAATCTTTCGCAACCGCCAGGAAGAGCAAGCCGATAATTTCCGCAAAATGCTATTGAGCGTCGCTCAGGACATCCGGGTCCTGATTATCAAATTAGCCGATCGTTTGCACAATATGCAGACGCTCGAATCACTGCCGCCCATCAAACAGCGCCGCATCGCGATCGAAACGCGCGACGTTTATGCTCCGCTGGCGCATCGCCTCGGTATGTTCAAACTGAAATCCGAAATGGAAGACCTGGTGCTGAAAGCCCTGGATGCCGATGCTTATCAGTTCCTCGAAAAAAAGATCAACGAGAAACGCAGCGAGCGCGAAAAATACATCAAGATCTTTACCGAACCGCTGGAGAAAGCCCTGGCCGACCAGGGCATTAAAGCCACCATCATCGGCCGCCCGAAGAATTTCTATTCGATTTACAAGAAGATGAAAATCCGTAACAAGCCTTTCGAGGAAATCTACGATCTCCTGGCTATCCGGGTGGTCGTCGATACGAAAGAAAACTGTTATGCGGTGCTGGGCATTGTGCACGACCTGTTCACGCCGGTCATGGATCGCTTCAAGGATTACATCGCCAGTCATAAAGCCAATTATTACCAGTCGATCCATACCACGGTCTACGGGCCGGCTGGCCGGGTAGTTGAAATTCAAATCCGTACAACTGAAATGGATGACATCGCCGAGGAAGGTATCGCCGCGCATTGGCGCTACAAAGAGGGCCGCGTCGAACCGGATGACGTCGACAAGTACGTCAAATGGTTGCGCGACCTGATCGAAGTCCTGCAGACCGAATCGAATGGCCCCAAGGATTTCATGGATACGCTCAAGATCGATCTTTTCAAGGACGAAATCTTTGTGTTTACGCCGATGGGGGATCTGATTCGCCTGCCGAAGGGCGCGACTCCGGTCGATTTTGCTTTTGAAGTCCATACCCAGGTCGGTTCGCGCTGTATCGGCGCCAAAGTCGATGGAAAGATGGTGCCGTTGAATTCCGAACTTAAAAGCGGTCAGACCATTGAGATCATTACCTCGGATGCGCACCGGCCGAGCTATGCCTGGCTGAAATTCGCCACAACCGCCAAGGCCAGCGGTGCGATCAAACGCTATCTGCGCAAAACCCAGTACGACGAAAGCGTTATTCTCGGTAAGCAGATGCTCGAAAAGGAAAACCAGCGCAATAAAAACATGCGCTTTTTAAAAATCGTGCAGGATTCCGTCGAGGAACTCGGCTTCAGCGAACCGGAAAAACTATACGCGGCGGTCGGCAGCGGCGTTCTGACCGTGCCGTCGATTTACTCGAAACTCTTTCCCCAAAAGCAGGAAGAGCTGAATAAACGCAACCTGGACGAACTTTTCATTGAGACCGCCCGTAAATCCATCAAGGGCATTAAAGTTCAGGGCATCAGCAACCTGATGGTCTCATTCGCCAAATGCTGTAATCCGATTCCGGGCGACGAGATTATCGGTTTCGTCAGTCGCGGGCGGGGCGTGATCGTGCATCGCAGCGATTGTTCCAATATCCCGTCCCTGCTGGAGGAAAATGAACGCCTGCTGGATGTCGAATGGGATATCGATGGTACCCAGGCATTTTTGGTGAACCTGAAGATCATGGCCCAGGAACGTAAGAAATTCCTGAAGGATGTCACCGATATAATGGCCAATACCGATACAAATATCATCAGCATCGATGGTAATGTCGATGAATCGATCGTGCATCTCACGCTGGTCCTGCAGGTCGAGAACCTGCGTCATCTCAATAAAATCATTATTAAACTGCAAAATGTGCAGGGTATAATATCAGTCGAACGTAAATAAAAAAAAGGAGAAATTCTCATGACAGCCAAAACTTACACGAAAAAAGATGTCGTCAGACGCACCGCTGAAACGTGCGATACGAAATTGTTCGAGACGGCCAAGGTCGTAGACGGCGTTTTCAAGGTTTTACGCGGAATGCTCAGCGAACCTGATCCGAAAATCCGGATCGAAATCCGTAATTTCGGTGTTTTCGAAGTGAAGCCGACCAAAGCCAAACCGAAAGCCCGCAATCCGCGTACCAATGAAGAAGTCTATGTACCGGCGCGCCGCAAGACCCATTTCAAACCCGGCCGTTTATTAAAGGACACGATGAAGAGCTAAGGCGACCGCCTTAAACCCGAACAAGACGCGCGTCCGACATAAGATGAAACCCAAAAAAATCAGCGGCTGGTTGCTCGTACTGTTATCTGGAATTTTAACGGTTCTGGCCTTTCCGCCCTTGCGCCTGGGCTTTCTGGCGTTTGTAGCGCTGGTGCCGCTGATTAAAGCCTTTACGGATGATGAATTTCACTTCGGTTTCGAAAAGGGCTTGATTTTCGGAATGCTGTTGAATCTGGGTATCCTGTACTGGTTAGCTCTCAACAAGGGCACGACCTGGTACTGGGCGACTCTTTCGATGCTTTCCGGAGTGCTCTTTGTCGCGCTGAATTACGCTGCAATCGGTATAATCATCGGTTTCATCGGACGCCGTCTTGGACGAACGGCCGGAATCTGGTCGTTTCCAATCGTCTGGACGGCCGTCGAATACCTGCGCAGTTACGGGACGCTGGGATTTACCTGGAATAACCTGTGCTACACCCAGTCGCATGCTTTACAGCTGATCCAATCCGCCGCGGTTGTCGGTTCGTATGGCATTTCCGCCGGGATCGTCGTCATCAATGTCCTGATTTTCAGGTTGATCGAACAGCGGAACGATCCCGGCCAGGTCGCGCGGCGGCTGGCCGTTATTTTCGGACTGTTTTTTGTGCCGGAAATCTATGGATTAATCGTCCTGAACGATGCGGCGGATGCCGGCGATCGCCGGAGGGTCAGCGTCGGCCTGATTCAGCCCAACGTCGATCCGAATGCCAAATGGGATCAGGAAGCTTTCAGTAACAACATGCAGTTGCTCCACGATCTGACGGATTCGGTTGCCGTTCGTCCGCTGGATTTGGTCGTCTGGCCGGAAACCGCGACGCCAACCTTTTTGCGGCGGAATTATTTCGGTTCGCTGACTAAAATCAGGCAACACCTGACGGCGCTGAATGTCAACCTGCTGACTGGTGTGCCCGATTTCGAAAAGCACCATTCCGCAGATTATAAAGTCTACAATGCAACCTTCCTGCTGCGGCCGAATTCCACCAGCATCGAAGATTACCGCAAAATGCAGCTGGTGCCGTTTGGGGAATACATCCCGCTTTCCGGCTATTTTCCCGATCTGAAAAGCATCAACCTCGGGCAGGGCAATTTTGACGCCGGAACTGAAGTCAAAGTTTTCCGGATTCCGCTGAAACCCGACCAACGGGCAGCCGCCGACACGGTGCTGGCTTTCAATTCGGTAGTCTGCTACGAATCGACCTTTCCGTTCCTGATCCGCCAGGCCGCCCGCCAGGGTTCTGAACTGCTTGTGATCGTTTCCAATGACGCCTGGTTCGGCAACGCTTCCGCACCGTTCCTGCATGCTGAGATTTCCCGTTTCCGGGCCATTGAAAATCACATTCCGGTCGTGCGTTCGGCCAATACCGGAATCTCTTTGATCTTAGACGCCCGCGGACGTACGCTCCAAAGTCTTGATTTTGGGCGATTGGGCTGGCTTTCGGCCACGATCGCGCAGGGCCGGCCGACCACTCTTTATGTAAAATTTGGGAACTGGATAGCGCAACTGGGTGTTATAATGACGGTGATATTAATTGGCTATTCATTCGTAAAAAAAAGGACAGCATGAACTATTTCATTCGGCAGAAAATTTTCGGATTATTGGTAATCCTGAGCCTGGCCAGCGTTGGCGCGGCTCAGAGCGATTCAGCCGCGACCGCTCAGCCGGATACGCTCAAGAAGTTGACCCAGAACGAAGCCCGATTGCTTTTAATGAAATCGGCCGTCGTGCCCGGTTGGGGCGAACGCAGTCTTAATTATGTCCGGCGGAGCTATGGTTTTAACGCTGCGGAAATTGCCCTTTGGGTGACCTACTGGGCCTTCGAATGGTACGGACAGTCGGTCGCCGCCAATATGAAAGCCTATGCCGTGACCCATGCCGGGATCGATCCGGCCGGCAAGGATGTCTATTATTTCACCGACATCGGCAATTACGCCAATATCTACGAGTATAACGAACAGAAACTGCGCAACCGGTCGGTCAATCTGCTCTATCCGCTCACCGGGCAATATTACTGGGCCTGGGACAGTGAGGCCTCGCGCAAATCGTTTGATAAAATCCGGATTAAAAGCGCGACTGCTCTGCAGTATGCCACTTTTGCGGTCGGTGGCCTGGTCGCCAACCGGATCGTCAGTATGCTGGATATCATCATCCTGACCCGGAACCGGCTGGAAAAACCGGCCTTTGACCTTGAATCAACCTGCCGTCCGTCTGACAACGGATTGGCCTTTTCGCTCAGCCTGATATTCTGACGTGAAAACAACCGATCCAAGAGTAAAAATATTATGGCTGATCGTGGCGGCGATCGGGATTTTCAGCATTTCGGCCTGGTATGGTCAGGCTATAGTCGCGGGGCTGCTTCTGCCGATTCTGGCCGGCCTGACCGCCAACGCTGGAAAAACCCGGTGGTCTCTCCGGATTCTGCTGGTGTTTTTACCGCTGACTTTCGGGATCCACATTTTATTCGGGACGCATCTGCTGGCGACGGTTCTGCGGGGGGCTGTAAGGGATTCCTGGCAGGTATTGTTTTTCAGACCGTTAGGTTTTACGCTCCGGATCGGCAACTTCATCCTTTTAATGGCCTTGGCGACCCAATGGATTCAGGCTCTACCGGCCCTGGACGCAATTTATCATATCCTGAAACCTTTACGGCGGACCGGCCTGCCGATCGACGATCTGTTCCAGATCATCTTCATTGCCGTACGCTTCATCCCGCTCATGCGCGAAGAATATCAGCGCATCGCTGAAAGCTGGCGGATTTTCATGGATACCGGGCAAGACACATTGATCGGCCGGATTGATCGTCTGCGCACGATCCTGGTACCACTTATGATCGTCAGTTTCCGACGGGCGGAGGTGCTGGCCGACGCCATGACCGTACGCGGTTATAATCCCGCGGTGCGGCGTTCGTACCTGGGGCAATTACACTGGAGTCCGGCCGACTGGGTGCTGACGGTTGCCGGGATCGGAGTGCTGGTTATTACCGTGGGGTGGGTTTAAGTGGAACGCCGGTTTAAAATCGTCCTGCAGTACGACGGGACCAATTACTGCGGCTGGCAGCGTCAGCGCAGTGATCGTTCCGTGCAGGCCGAAATTGAGACGGCCCTCAGGCCGTTGAACCGCGCCAATCCGGTCACCGTAATCGGAGCCGGCCGAACGGACAGCGGTGTGCATGCCATGCGCCAGACTGCCCATTTCGACCTGGAGACGGCGTTAACCGCCGACACGATAAAAAATGCGCTCAATGCGACCTTGCCGCATGATATTTACGTGGATGAATGCGATGCGGTCGGCGCGGAGTTTCATGCGCGCTTTTCGGCAGTCAGGCGGACCTATTGCTACCGGATCGCCCAGAAAGCGGAGGTCTTCCGGCGGCATTATGTCTGGTTAGTCAGTTTTCCGTTCGAGTTCGAGACCTTGCGGAATTGTGCCGGCCTGGTGCCGGGTGAACACGATTTTACGGCCCTTTGCCGGACCGCCACCGAAGCCGAAAACAAGATCTGTATGGTCTTTGAGTCCGGCTGGGAGTGGCACAACGATCTGTTGGTTTACACCATTACGGCCAATCGGTTTTTACACAGTATGGTCAGAATGCTGGTCGGTTCGATGATGGAGGTTGCCAGAGGGAAATATGGCATTGCGGCCTTCAAGAATCTTCTTGGAAATATAAGTACTGAAATGCAAGTTTACACAGCCCCGGCGCAGGGACTGTTACTATGGAATGTCAAATATTTGGAGGAATAATAAATGAAACTGTTTATCGACACTGCCAATCTGGAAGAGATCAAAAAGGCTCAGGCCTGGGGAATTCTGGATGGGGTTACGACCAATCCGTCTCTGCTGGCCAGAGAAAAAGGCAACTATAAAGATATTTTGCTTAAGATCTGCGAAACCGTCAACGGACCGGTCAGCGGCGAAGTCGTCAGTTTAGATGCCGAAGGTATGATCCGCGAAGCCGAAGATCTGGCCGGGCTGCATAAAAATATCGTCATCAAGATTCCGATCACCCTGGAAGGTTTAAAGGCCATTAAAATCCTTGCGCAAAAGGGCATCCGCACCAATACTACCCTGGTTTTTTCGCCTTTGCAGGCCCTCCTGGCGGCCAAAGCCGGGACGACCTACGTCAGTCCTTTCGTCGGCCGCCTGGATGACATCCATGCCGTCGGAATGGATCTGATCGAACAAATTGCGACGATTTTCGATAATTACGGTTTCGCGACCGAGATTATCGTCGCCAGCATCCGCAATCCACTCCATATCGTCGATGCGGCCCTGATCGGAGCCCACATCTGCACGATTCCGTTTTCCGTAATGGAAAAAATGGTCAAACACCCTCTGACGGATAAAGGCATCGCCCAGTTTCTGGAAGATTGGAAAAAGGTCGAAAAGTGAGTAAGAAAAACCTGGCACTGATTTTTAGCCTGCTGGTCGCCCTGACGTTCGCGAGGACCCAGGCAGCCAACCAACCGGCCATAACCAATTCCCGTTCGACCGCCATTACCCAGGCCATCGAAAAGGTCAGTCCGGCCGTGGCCGGCATCAACGTGACGGCGATTCAGGAATATGTGACCTCGCCGTTTTTTGACGATCCGCTCTGGAACATGCTGTTCCCGGATCAGATCCACCGCCGCCGGGTCAAGAGCCTGGGTTCCGGATTCGTCATCAGCGCCGACGGTTACGTCGTAACGAATGCGCACGTGGTGGAGGCGGCCGAAGAGATCGTCGTGACTTTGATCGGGGGCAAGGAGTATAAGGCCGTACTGATCGGGGTCGACAATGCCTCGGATATCGCTCTGCTTAAAATCGACGGCAAGTCGTTCGCTTATGCCAAACTCGGTTCTTCGGATGACATCATGATCGGCGAATGGGTCATTGCCCTGGGCAATCCGTTTGGATTGTTCAGCATTAATTATAAACCGACCGCGACGATCGGGATCGTTTCCGGTAATCACCTGGATTTCGGGCGGCAGCAAAGCGGCCGGGTTTACCAGGATATGATCCAGACCGATGCGGCTATCAACACCGGCAACAGCGGTGGCCCGCTCGTGAATGCCAACGGCGAAGTCATCGGCATAAATACCTTTATTTTCACCGGCAGTCAATACAGCGAGGGCTCGATCGGGATCGGTTTCGCCATTCCGGTGGATCGGGTCAAGACCATCGTGGCCTATCTGAAAAAAAATATCAAGACCGGCTTTTCGGTGCAGAACATCGATAAATTTATGGCCAACTACCTAAATTTATCGTCGCCGAGTGGCGTTATCGTCACGAGAGTAGAGACCAACAGCGCGGCTGAGCGCGCCGGTCTCAAAGTCGGCGATATCATTACCCAGGCCGACGGTAAAAAAATCACCAATGACGAGGAACTGCGGGCCGTCTATCAGGAAGGCAACCGGCAGTCGGGCGACAAGATCAGGATTAAATATATGCGCGGTAACCGTGAAGCGGAAGTGCAACTGGAGCTGGAATAAGCCATGATAACCCGTTATACCAGGCCGGAAATGGGCCGCATCTGGTCGGAAGAAAATAAATATGCCACCTGGTGGAAAGTCGAACTGGAAGTCTGCCGGGTTCAGCATCAGCGCGGCCTGATCCCGACGGAATCCTTCCATGAAATTGAATCGCGCGCAGCCTTTCAGGCCGAACGGATTCTGGAAATTGAAGAACAGGTCAAACATGACGTCATCGCCTTTCTGACCAACGTCGGTGAGAATATCGGTCCGGCCGCTCGCTATGTCCATAAGGGCCTGACCTCTTCCGATTTGCTGGATACAGCTCTGGCGTTGCAATTGGCCGAATCGGGCGCCCTGATTCTGGACGATCTGGTGCGCCTCGAACAGGTTTTAACCGCTAAAAGTCTGGCCTATCGGGATTACCTGATGATCGGCCGGACGCACGGTGTGCATGCCGAACCGATCACATTCGGTCTGAAATTGCTGATCTACCGGGCTGAAATTGCTCGCCAGATTCGCCGTTTCAAACTGGCTCTCGAAGACGTCAAAGTCGGCAAGATTTCCGGCGCGGTCGGAACGTATCAGCACATCGATCCGGAAGTGGAAGAGCGGGTTTGTCGCAATCTCGGCCTGGTTCCGGCACCGGTCAGCAACCAGATCGTTCAGCGCGACCGGCATGCCTTTTTCGTCGCAACTCTGGCCCTGATCGGGGCCACGCTCGAAAAGATCGCCACCGAAATCCGCCACCTGCAAAAGACCGAAGTGCTCGAAGCCGAAGAATTTTTCAGCCAGGGTCAGAAAGGTTCCTCGGCCATGCCTCATAAGCGCAACCCGATTCGGTCGGAACGCATCTGCGGTCTGGCGCGCCTCCTGCGCGGCTATTCCGTAACGGCCCTCGAAAACGTGGCGCTCTGGCATGAGCGCGATATTTCCCACTCCTCGAACGAGAGGATCATTCTGCCGGATGTCTGCATCTGTGCGGATTTCATTTTGAACGAGACCATCAGGGTTCTGACTGATTTGCAGGTTTATCCTGAAAAAATGCGCGCGAATTTAGACAAAACCCATGGTCTGATCTTTTCGCAGGAGATCCTGCTGGCCCTGATCGAAAAAGGAGCCAGCCGCGAAGAGGCTTACGCCATTGTCCAGCAGAATGCCATGCCGGTCTGGCAGACCGGCGCCAGTTTCCGGGAATTGCTCCTGAAAGACCAGGATGTCGGCAAATGGCTGACGGCCGGCGAGGTTGAGCAGTTATTTAATTTTGAAAAAGTGCTGGCCCGCATCCACGCAATTTACGAGCGGGCCTTAGCGAGGTGCTGATGGAAAAAGGTACGAAAATTTACGAAGGCAAAGCCAAGATCGTCTACGCTACGGCCGACCCGGAATTGGTAATCCAGTATTTTAAAGACGATGCCACCGCCTTCGACGGCCTTAAAAAGGGCCGCATAACCGGCAAGGGAGTTGCCAATAACCAGATCAGCTGCCGCCTGTTCGAAGTGCTCGAAAAGAACGGCATCGCGACCCATTTCGTCCGGCCGGTTAGTGCCAACGAAATGCTGGTGCGCAAGGTTGAAATCATTCTGGTGGAATTGGTCGTACGCAACGTGGCGGCCGGCAGTCTCTGCAAACGCTACGGGATCCCGGAAGGACAGGTTTTTAAAGAACCGATCGTCGAATGTTACTATAAAAATGATGCCTTTCACGACCCACTGATGAATGACGACCACGTCGTGCGGTTCGGACTGGCGACGGCGGACGAATTGGTCCAAATCAAGGCCGCCGCGCTTAAAATCAACGCGATATTGCAGTCTTTTTTCGATCCGCTCGGAGTGACCCTGGTCGATTTCAAACTGGAGTTCGGGCGTTACCGGGCTACCCTGATATTGGCCGACGAAATTTCCCCGGACACCTGCCGGTTCTGGGAAAAGGGCAGCAACCGTAAAATGGACAAGGATCGTTTCCGCTTCGATCTTGGCGATGTGGAAGGCGTTTACAGTGAGATGTTAAAGCGAATCAGCCCGGTGCAATCATGATTGCCAAAGAGGGAGCCCGCATTATTGTCCCGGCTTTGATCATTGCCATGCTGACAATGTACCTGGGAGTGCTTTTAAATGCGCGGATTTTTATGATTCTGTTCTGGGTGGCGCTCTTTATCTTCGTCTTTTCGATTTATTTTTTCCGCGATCCGGAACGGGTCGCGCCGGCTGATGCCACAGTCCTGATTGCCCCGGCCGATGGCGAAATCGTTCTAATCCAGGCTGTCAGCGATCCTTTCGTCGGCGACGGCCAGAAAGTGGCGATCTTTATGTCGCCGCTCAGTGTGCACGTCAATCGCGCCCCCTGCGACGGTGTTGTCCGGCAGATCGAGCATAAAAACGGCAAGTTTTTGTCGGCTTTCAAACCGGAAGCTTCCTTCGAAAACGAACAATGCCGCATGACCCTCGAAAATAACGCCCTGAAAGTCGTGGTCACCCAAATTTCGGGTTTTTTTGCGCGCCGGATCGTTTCGCGGGTCGCCGTCGGCCAGAGTTTATTAAAAGGCGAGCGCTTCGGGATGATCATGTTCGGCTCGAGGGTTGAAATAATCGTACCGCGTCAGCTTAAAATTACCGCCCGGTTGGGGCAAAAGGTCAGGGCCGGCGAGACCGTTATTGGAGAAATTGCATGAAAATGAAACATAATTTTTTACCGAGCATCTTCACGGTGCTCAACCTGTTTTCCGGATTTCTGGCCCTGCTCCAGATCATCCAGGGGCATTATATAACGGCCGTGACGCTCATCATCGCCGCGATGGTTTTCGATTCGTTGGACGGCGCGGTTGCCCGCATGACCCATCAGGCCTCGGACTTTGGAATTGAATTCGATTCGCTCTGCGATATGGTCTCTTTTTGCCTGGTACCGGCCGTGCTGGTCAATGAACTGTTCGTGGCCGATCTCGGATTTACCGGCGGAATCATCAGTTTTTTCCCGGCCCTCTTCGGCGGCGTGCGTCTGGCGCGCTTTAACTTACACGCGACCCTCGAGAAAAAATCCTATTTTACGGGCATGCCGGTGCCGGCCTCGGCCCTGACGATCGGCTCGTACATCTGGTTCAGTTACAAGGTTTTTGGCAATTACGGCAATTCCAAAATCATTCTGCCGCTGGTGGTCGTACTTTCGTTCCTGATGGTCAGCCGCATCCGCTTCGTGGCCAAACCGAATTTCAGTTTTAAAAAAGGCAAACTCACGACGATCTGGACTATTACGGCACTCTTGACTATCCTGGCGGCGATCATCTGGAACGCCTATGTCATTTTCCCGGTTATGATGGTATTTATTATCACGCATCTGCTGCAATGGTTGATCGGCTACGATGAACCGCGCATGCATTTTGCAAGAAGAAAGGTACGCTAAAATGTGGTTGGCCAAAATTGTCGTGACCTATAAACACGGGATACTCAACCCGGAAGCCAAGACGATTCAGCATGCTTTGGAAACGCTCGGCTATCAGGATATCGACAGCCTGGAATCCGGTAAATATTTTGAAGTGCGCCTGAAAGCCGGGCTCAAACAGACCCAGGCCGAGCAGGCTGTCCGTGAAATCTGCGACCGGGTGTTATCCAACCCGGTGATCCAGCAATACACCTTCGAACTGGAAGAGGCCGATCTATGAAATTCGGCGTGGTGGTCTTTCCCGGTTCGAATTGTGATCACGATGCCTACCATGTCCTCAAACATGTGCTCGGCGTCCGGGTTGAGTATATCTGGCACAAAGAGACGGCTTTACGGCTTTTCGACGCGATTATATTGCCGGGCGGATTTGCCTATGGCGATTATCTGCGGGCCGGAGCGGTGGCCCGTTTTTCACCAGTTATGCAGGCGATCGTCAAATTCGCCGAACAGGGCGGCCGGGTCATCGGCATCTGCAACGGATTTCAGGTCCTGGTGGAAGCCGGAATGTTGCCGGGTGCTCTGCTCCCGAACGATCATATGCGTTTCCGTTGTCAGGAGGTTTATCTCAGGGTTGCCGACCATACGACCGATTTCACGCGGCAATATAGCGCCGGGCAGGTTTTAAAAATGCCAATCGCGCATTACTGCGGTCAATATTTTGCCGATGACGATACCCTCAAACTTCTACAGGACCAGGAGCGGATCGTTTTTCAATACTGCGATGCACAGGGAGCGGTCACTAAAACCGCCAATCCCAACGGATCGCGGCTGAACATTGCCGGTATTCTGAATGAATCGAAAAATGTTATGGGGATGATGCCTCATCCGGAGCGGGCCGGCGAAGAAATTCTCGGTTCAACGGATGGGCTGGGAATATTTAAATCTTTATTGGGAAATGCTTAGTATGGAAAAGCCAACACGAAAAATACCGATTGTTCTGGTCATCGGGGTTTTATTGTTCGGGGCGATGCTGGGCTCATTGGCCGGGGAATTGATCCGGATGTCCCTGCCGGACGGAGTGGTCAAGGAGGTGTTTTTACGCTCGATCGATATTATGCTGGGACCGGCCGTGATCGATCTGATCATGTTTTCACTGACCCTGGGTTTCACCTTAAAATTTAATTTCATCGGGATCGTAGGCCTTGCGATAGCCTACTATATCCTCAGATTTTGGAGATAACAGCAAAGGAGCTATTATGGGCATTGGAGCTGGCGAAATAATTCTTATCCTGATCGTGTTTTTACTTTTATTCGGGGCCAAACGTTTACCGGAACTGGCCAAGAGCCTCGGTAAGAGCCTGCGGGAATTCAAGAAAGCCACAAGCGAGATTCAGGATGAAATCCACGATTCGGTCAACCTGGATTCCAAACCGAATTCGGCTGACAAAAAACTGAGCGGATCAGCCCCCGACAAAGCGGAGCCGAAGGGCTAGAGGCGGTGGATTCGACCAAATTTTCGGCCGATCTCGGGCACTTGCGGGAGCGCCTGAAGAGCAATCCCTACAACGCATTTATCACACTTCTGCCGGATGTCGCCCAAAAAAGCCGTGAGATCGGCGCCAAAATGCAGGCCGGCCGCGCCGGGCGCCTGGCCGGGTACACTGTCGGCGTGAAAGATAATATCAGCCTACGGAATTATCCGACGACCTGCGGCTCGCGCATGCTGGAGAATTACCGGCCGCCTTACGATGCAACCGTCGTTGAAAAAATCCAGGCGGCCGACGGATTGATCATCGGCAAGACCAACATGGATGAATTTGCGATGGGATCCTCGACCGAATTCTCGGCCTTTGGTGTTGTGACCAATCCCAATGACGAGACCCGCGTCCCGGGCGGTTCGAGCGGTGGATCGGCGGCGGCGGTGGCCGGTGGATTAGTGGATCTGGCACTCGGCTCGGACACCGGCGGTTCGATCCGTCAACCGGCCGCATTCTGCGGAATTGTCGGATTAAAACCGACCTATGGCCGGGTATCGCGCTACGGGCTGGTCGCGTTCGCTTCGTCGCTGGATCAGATCGGAACTTTTTCACGGACCGTCCAGGGCAGTGCCGCCTTGCTGCAGGTGATCGCCGGGCGGGATGAAAACGATGCAACTTCGGCCGATGTTGCGGTGCCGGATTACCAGGTCGGACTCGGCCAGGACGTCCACGGCCTGCGGATCGGCGTTCCTGCCGAATATTTCGGGACCGGTCTCGATCCGGAAATCGCCGCGCGCCTCAAAAAATGTCTGCGCTTTCTGGAGAAGTCGGGCGTGACCATCATGGATATTTCCCTGGCGCACACGCCGTATGCCATTGCGGTTTACTATATCATAGCGACGGCCGAAGCCTCTTCGAATCTGGCGCGCTACGATGGCATCCGCTACGGTTTGAGCCAGCGCGGCGGCGATCTGGACTCGGTCTTCCGCGAGACCCGCCATGCCGGTTTCGGCTCGGAGGTAATCCGCCGGATCATGCTGGGCACTTATGTACTGTCGGCCGGCTATTACGACGCTTATTATGACAAGGCCCAGCGGGTCCGACGCCTGATCAAAACGGATTTTGTCAAGGTTTTTGAGTCCTGCGATGCGATACTGACGCCGACCACGCCCACGACGGCTTTCGAGATCGGCGGCAAGATCGCCGATCCGCTGGCCATGTATCTCAGTGATATTTATACCGTCCCCGCCAATCTGGCCGGCGTTCCGGCGCTCAGTTTTCCGCTGGGCAAATCCGCCGCCGGGTTGCCGATCGGGGCTCAGTTGACCGGAAATTATTTTAAAGAGGAAACAATTTTGCGGATCGCTCATTATATAGAGCAAAATTATGTGGAGTAACGTTCCAGATTAAGATATGTTTTATTTTGCCAATTGGGGCTATCTTTTACTGCTCCTGCTCTTACCCGTAATTAGCATTTGGTACTGGAAAATCGGTCGCAAGCAGCAAGGCGCGCTGCGTTATGCGTCCGTAAAACATTTACAGCAGGTCAATAATCGTCGGGCATTATCCAAGATTTACGGTCTGTTGGGCGCCAAACTGCTTGGCATCGCTCTTTTAATAATTGCTCTCGCCCGGCCGCAAAGCGGCAACACCCTGCGCGAATTCACGACGGAAGGCATCGATATCATGCTGGTGCTCGATATCTCCAGCTCGATGCGGGCTATCGACTTCCGGCCGAACCGCCTGGAAGCCGCCAAATCGGTCGCGCGCGAATTTATCGAAGGTCGCCAGAACGATCGGATCGGTTTGGTCGTTTTTGCGGCGGAAAGTTTTCTGCAGTGTCCCCTGACGATTGACTACGGCGTCTTGAAGGATTTGCTGACCCAGGTCGATATTATCGAGGAAAAATACGACGGCACGGCGATCGGGATGGCGATTGCCAACGCCACCAACCGCTTGCGCGACAGCAAGGCCAAAAGCAAGATCATGATCCTGTTGTCCGACGGACGCAACAATGCCGGCGAAATCGATCCGCGCACCGCCGCCCGCCTGGCCGCCGCCTTTGACGTTAAAATTTATACGATCGGCGCCGGTAAATTAGGCCAGGCGCCCTATCCGGTCGCTTTACCCGGCGGCCAGGTGCAGTACCGCCTGATGGATGTCGAAATCGACGAGGCTTTGCTGAACGACATTGCCAGCCAAACCGGCGGCCGCTATTTCCGGGCGACCGACGAGAAGAGCCTGGCGACGATTTATGAAGAGATCAGCGGCATGGAAAAAACGGAAGTCAAGGTCCGCGAGTTCGTCAATTACAATGATCTTTACGATTACTTTTTAATTCCCGGCTTCCTGTTAATCGCCCTCAGCGGCCTGCTCGGCCTGACGGTCTGGCGGAGGACGCCCTGATGATTAAGTTCCTGCATCCCATTTATCTCTGGTTCTGGACGTTGAACGCGCTGGCGCTGGCCGGGCTGATTTATGCCCGGATTCAGCGTAAAAAAAGTCTGCAATTGTATGCCGGCAGCGACCTTGTGCCGAAAATGCTGGACGGTTACCGGCCGGCCTGGCGGCGCCTGAAAGACCATTTATGGATCTGGGGGCTGGTTTTTGTGGGAATCGCCCTGCTCGGACCGGCCGTCGGCCAGAAACTAACCGAGGTCAAACGCAAGGGACTGGATGTCGTCATCGCCCTGGATACTTCCGTCAGCATGAAGGCCGAGGACAGCAAACCCAGCCGGCTGGCGCGCGCCAAATTTGAACTTGGTCGCTTTATCGACCGCCTGCAGGGCGACCGGGTCGGACTGGTAGCCTTTGCCGGAACCAGTTATTTGCAATGTCCGCTGACGCTGGATTACAGTGCCGCCAAGTTGTTTCTGGATGCGGTTGACACCGGCGTGATCGGCACCCAGGGCACGGCCATCGCGGATGCGATCGGCACGGCTTTGAAATCATTTAATGTTCAGGAGAAAAAATACAAGGTCATTATCGTAATTTCCGACGGTGAAGATCATGAAGGCGCTATTGAAGAACTGACCAGACAGGCCGCCGATGAGGGCGTCGTAATCTATGCCGTCGGGATCGGTTCGCTGACCGGGGTGCCGATTCCGCTGCGCAATCCGGCTACCGCTGAGATCGAGTTCAAAAAAGACCGCGCCGGACATGTCGTGACCACCGCTCTCGCGGAAGAGACTCTCCAGAAAATCGCGGCGTTGACCAACGGCAAATATTACAACCTGGCGGCCGATAACGACGCCTTCGAGCGAATCTACCGCGAAATTTTCGGCATGGAGAAGAAGAACCTGCGTTCGCACGAATACAGCGATTACCAGCAACGTTATCAGATTTTCCTGATAATCGCCCTGATTCTGCTGGCGGCTGAGATTTTTATTCCGGAGAAACGTCCCGCTGCATACCAAAAAACAAAGGCCTGATACCATGAATACCTTTAAACGCCAGAACAGATTAATTGTGGCCCTTTTCCAGGCCGGACTGGCGCTCGTTTATCTGATCGGGCTGCCGACCCTTTGCGGCGCCGCCGATCCGGCCCTGCGCCAGTATCAGAAAGGTAATTACCCGGAGGCGATCCGGACTTATGACCGCATTCTGAAAGATCATAATGACTGGGAAGAAGCCCATTTCGGCAAGGGTGCGGCGCTCTACAAATCCCAGCGTACGGATGAAGCCCTGCAGGAATTCGAGAAAGCCCTGGCGGTCAAGGATCCTGTTAAAAAATCGGCGGTTTTCTATAACCTCGGCAACAGCCTGTACCAGAGCGGTCGCGCCGAAGAAAGCCTGGCATTTTATAAAAAAGCGCTGGAACTCAATCCGCGCGATTATGATGCCAAATACAATTACGAACTGGCCCGGCTTATGATGCAACAGCAAAAATCGCAGCAGGATAAGCAGAACCAGAAAGATCAAAAACAGCAGGACCAGAAGGACAAACAAAAAGACCAGTCGGATGATCAGCCCCAGGATCAGAAACAGCAGCAGAATCAGGCCCAGCAACAGGCCCAAAAAAGCCGCCAGGAAAAGGAAAAAAGCCAAAAGGAGGCCGCCCAGGTGCTGGACGCTCTCAAGAACGATGAAAAACAGCTTATGCAGGAGCGCCGGCAGATGAAAGCCTCCGGACTGACCAAAGAGAAG
>JAZDEI010000253.1:0-3330 GCA_043808945.1 Fidelibacterota bacterium
TACGCCGGTTTTCATTTACCTGAGTTACCCGATCTTCCGCGCAGCCTGGCAGGCGCTTAAAAACCGCAGTCTGAACATGGACGTGATGTACGCCATGGGCATTGGCGTCGCCTTCATCGCCAGCCTGCTCGGGACTTTCGAGATCATCCTGACGCGCGATTTTATGTTCTTCGAGACCGCCGTTTTTCTGGCAACATTCCTGACACTTGGACGCTATCTCGAAGCCCGCGCCAAAGGCAAGACTTCGACCGCCATCAAACGCCTGATGGGTCTTCAGCCTAAGACCGCTATCGTCATCCGCGACGGCCTCGAAAGCGAGATTCCGCTGGAAATGGTCGCACTCGATGACATCGTAATCGTCAAACCGGGCGGCAAATTGCCGGTTGACGGTGTCGTCACCAGCGGCGAAAGTTTTGTCGATGAATCCATGCTGACCGGCGAACCGCTGCCGGTTTTCAAACAAAGCGGCAACAAGATCAGCGGCGGCACATTGAACCAGAACGGCGTCCTGCGTGTTCGGGCTGAACGCGTCGGAAGCGAGACGGTACTGGACCAGATCATCCGTTTGGTTGAACAAGCCCAGGGTAGTCGTCCGCCGGTGCAACGCCTGGCGGATGTCGCTGTGAGTTATTTTATCCCGGTGATTCTGGCGATCGCGACCCTTGCTTTTCTTTTCTGGTATTTCATCGCCGGGCAGACTCTGCTTTTTGCACTGACGACATTGATCTCAGTGTTGGTGATCGCCTGTCCCTGCGCCCTTGGCCTGGCAACTCCCACGGCGGTGACGGTCGGCATCGGGCGCGGCGCCGAACTCGGCATTTTAATTAAAAACGGAGCGGCGCTCGAAATTGCACCGCGCGTCACGCACGTGGTTTTCGATAAAACCGGTACACTGACGACCGGCAAGCCGGTTGTAACCGACATTTTTACTGTCGCAATTTCTGCGGAAGAGTTACTCCGCAACGCCGCCGCCGTCGAAAATAATTCCGAGCATCCACTCGGCGCGGCGATTGTCCGCTATACTCAGGATAAAAATATTACTATCCCGGAAGCAACAAATTTCAGTGCCTTTGGTGGTCGGGGCGTCGCCGCCAATGTAGACGGCCGCGAAATCGTCATCGGTACGGAAATATTTTGCGGCGAGCGCCAGATCGTACTCCTGCCGGAAATTCTGACAACCACCCGCCAGTTTGAAGAGGCCGGCAAATCGGCCGTTTTCGTCGCTATCGACGGACAGGCGGCGGGCGTCATCGCCATTGCCGATACTATAAAAGATACAGCCGTTTCAGCCATTCAAAAGTTGAAAACCGGTGGCTTTAAAGTCGCGATGATTACCGGCGACAATCGTCGCACGGCACAGTCCATTGCCGCGCAGGTCGGGATCGACACCGTCCTGGCGGAAGTTCTGCCGCAGGACAAAGCCGAAGCTATCCGCCAGCTGCAGGCGCAGGGCGAAGTCGTGGCTTTCATCGGTGACGGGATCAATGACGCCATCGCGCTGGCACAGGCCGATGTCGGCATCGCCATCGGCTCGGGCACGGATGTGGCCGTCGAAAGCGGCGACATAGTTTTAATCAGGAACGACCTGAATGATGTCGGCGCGGCTCTGCAACTCAGCCGTAAAGTCATGTCCCGCATCAAACAGAATCTTTTCTGGGCCTTCGCTTACAACACGGCGCTTGTGCCGGTCGCGGCGGGCGTACTCTATCCGTTATTCGGTATCACCTTCCGGCCGGAACTCGGCGGACTCGCTATGGCGCTGAGTTCGGTTACGGTCATCACACTCTCGCTCAGCCTGCGGCGTTTTGTGCCTAAAAGATAAAACTCTTTCGATTAGCCTGCCGATTGTTTAAAATTCTTTCGTGAAAACGAAAACGTTCGGCAAAAACTGATGGACATTGCTCAGATCAAGGCCATCAGCGCCCGCTTTAGTCAGGCGAATGGCTCCGGGGAAAAACGGCCCGGCGCGATCAAAATTCCCTACGCGGAGAAAGACGGCTTCCTGCGGCATGTCTCGCAGGTCGAGAAGGGTCTCGCTTGCGGCTGTGTCTGCCCGGTCTGCCGCACGCCGGTCGTGGCCCGCAAAGGCCCGCGTATGCGCCACCACTTCGCCCATTATCCCGGAGCGGAATGCAACGCCGAAACCGTTCTGCATTATCTCGCTAAACGCCTGCTGTTCGAGAAGATTCAGACTCTGCTGAATCAGCAGGTCGCGCTCGTCCTGCGCTGGAAATGCCAGTTATGCGGCAACCAGCATTCCTTCAATTTCTTTGAAAATGTTAAGGCGGTGGTCACTGAGCAGGTCTTCGGCGATTGCCGCCCGGATTTGAGCCTGATTAACGAACACAGTGAACCGACTGCCCTGGTCGAAATCGTTGTGGCCCATCCGCCGGACGAAAACGTGCTGGTCTTCGGCAGTCAGCGCCAGATTCCCCTGCTGATCTTCCGCATCCGCTCGGCCGAGGAACTCGAGGAATTGGTAGCGAGTCCGACGATTAATCCGGAACTGATTATTCATTGCCCGCGCCGGCGCTGTCAGGATTGCGGCGCTCCGCTGTACACCAAGGCGCTTTATATTTTGCCGGCCGTCTGCTGGCGCTGTGGCGTTCCGATGAACTTAGCCTTTCTCGATGTAGACGGCCAGATCGCCGGGCCGGAAGATTTTTCTGCGAATGACCGCCGGATTATTCGCCAGCAAAATGTCATCCTGCGCGACACCGTCCGTCCGGGCGACGGTCAGCGGGTTGTCAATCATATCTGCCCGCATTGTGGTGTAGCAACCGGCAACGCCTACCTGCGCCAGCTGAAACGCTACGAGCAACACCTTTTCGTGCAGAATTCCGGCCGCTACTGCCGCCAGTGCCATGAACATTTCAACGACGAAAATTCCATTTGACTTTGCCGGGGTTTTTGGATAAACATAGACTATGAAATTCAATCCGGAACATCACCATCGTCGCAGTATCCGTTTGAAGGGCTACGACTATGTACAATCCGGGGCTTATTTTATCACAATCTGTGCGCACAACCGCGAATGCCTGTTCGGCGATGTAACAATGGGTGAAATGCGGTGTAATTAATACGGCGAAATCGTCCGGCAGGAATGGTTTAAAACATCAGAAATTCGCCCGTGTGTTCGATTGCATGGAACGGAATTTGTGGTAATGCCCAATCACATTCATGGAATTATCCGGATTATCGATGATGATGTAGGGACACGGCGCCGCCGTGCCCCTACAATCGAACAATTTGGGAAACCGGTATGTGATTCCATTCCAACGATCATTCGGGCATTCAAATCCATCGTCACCAAACGTATCAATCAAATAC
>JAZDEI010000254.1:0-7399 GCA_043808945.1 Fidelibacterota bacterium
CGGCGACGAAAAAGAATCAGCTTTTCAAAGGGCTTTTCTTCGCCTTTCAGCAGGCGCCGGATATTAGTACGATGAGTGTAGATGATAAAAAGTGGGATGACGACACTGAAAATCAGCAAGACCGAATCGGCAACGATAACATGGGATTTGTTCAATATCAACAATATTATCGGCAGGCTCACTGCGGCGCTGATCGACGAAACGGATACCAATCCGGTCGAAAATAACACCAGAGCGAAAACCAGCAGGCACAGTAAAAAAGCGACGGGATAAAGGGCAATAATCAACCCGGCTCCCGCGGCGACGCCCTTGCCGCCCTTGAATCCGGCAAAGATCGTGAACGTGTGTCCCAGGATGGCACACAGCCCGGCCAGGATCATTGACCAGGTTGGGTTAACGAGCGGCACATCGATCCGGATTTGTGAAATAACTGCCGTAGCGAATACGCCTTTCGCGACATCAAAAAGCGAAACGAACAGACCGGCTTTCCAGCCCAAAACACGGAAGGCGTTGGTACCGCCGGCGTTGCCGGAGCCAAATTGCCGGATGTCGATCTTTTTCGTGACTTTCCCGATGATAATTGCGGTCGGAATCGAGCCGACCAGATAACTGAGTATCAGGATGGATAATAATGACCACATCATTCACTCCAGGATATGCCAATGGCCGCGGCACCGTGCCCGGCATGCGCGCCGAGCACCGGTGAGACCGGCATGATGTTGATATTTTCAACGCCAAAACGTTTTTTCAATTCGGCTACAAAATGTTCTGCAACCGGCAGATTGTTAACATGTGCGATGACAAAGCGCGGATTCTTTTTCAGAGCCGCAAAATCGGTCGTTAATTGCAGGACTTTAGCGAAGGCGCCCTTTTTTGAGAAACTCTTCGCGAAATGTACCAAACGACCTTGTTCGTCCAGATTCAGAATTGGTTTGATGTTAAATAGTTTGGCAGCCAATCCTTTGGCTTTGCCGATCCGCCCTCCGCGTATTAAATACTTCAAATTCGGGATGCCGACGAACAATTGCGTCCGTCGGGTGGCGTTGGTCAAATCCGCGACGATCTCGTCATGCGGTTTGCCGGCGGTGATCAATTCAACCGCGCGTTCAGCGATGAAACCAACTGAGACCGAGAGGGTTTTACTGTCGATTACACTGATTTTGCGGTCGGGAAAAGAGCGTGCGGCATTCAGTGCGTTCTGATAAGTGCCGCTGAGTATTTCCGGAATATGAATTGAAATGATAGACTCGTAGTGAGTCAGCAGGTAACCGTACAGATTGGTAAACTCGGCCGGCGAGGGTTGCGAGGTCTTGGGATGTTCCGGTTCGGTTTCCAGCATTTCGTAAAAATATTCGGGCGTGATCGTGATTTTATCGATATAATTCGACTGGCCGAAAGCGACCTTTACCGGGATAACATGCGTACAGGTCCGGTCGATGAATTCCTGTGGCAAATCGCAGGCCGAGTCAATCACCAGCGCGATTTGCGGATGCGGATTGTGAGCGACAATGTACTGCTTGAGCATATCGTCGGCTTTTTGATGGAGCAAGGCTCCGTGCTGGCGGGCAATTTTAAAAACCTTAGCGGGTTCGTTGGAATGAATATGCAGGCGCGCTTTTTGGGGTGAACCGGCCAGGACGATGGAATCGCCAAATGGTTCGATTAAGTTGCGCAAATCTTCGATTGGAATATTTTTGCCTTCGATCAAACACTCGGTGCAAAAACGATAAGTGATCTGTTCCGGCAGGACTTCCGTACGAGCGACTGATTCGAACGGTTGTTCGTCAGCCTCTTCAATTTCGTTGATCCGGCCCCGGTCAATAAAATGGCTGATGCCTTCCAGAATGTAGACGAAGCCCTGTGCGCCGGAATCGACGACATTGGCATTTCGCATGGCTTCGATTTTAGTGCGCGTATTTTCCAGGGAACGTCTGGCAGCCTCCAGCGAATGTTTGAGCAATTCCTCGAAGTCGAAGATCTTTTTACTGTTCTCGTAAACATTTTCCGCCCAGTCTTTGATGACGGTCAGGATTGTGCCCTCGCGCGGTTTTGAGAGGGCGTTGTAGGCATGCTGTTTGGCCGCATTGGCGGCCTCGCCGAATTGAGCGGTGGTTACCTTATGATTTTTCCCGATGCCTTTGGACAGGCCGTAAAAAAATTGGGCTAAAATAACCCCGCTGTTACCGCGGGCGCCTTCCAGAGCCGAGTCGGCGATTTTTTGAGTTGCGTCCTCGATCGAACCGGTATTGTGTGAAGAATTGGCAACCACGGTTTTCATCGTTGCGGCCATATTCGTGCCGGTATCCGCATCGGGAACCGGAAAAACGTTGATTTTATTCAGATAATCCTGATGATCGACGATTTTCTTGGTACCGGCTTTAATGCCGCGCATAAATCTGTGGCCATCGATATATTTGATTTTCATCTTTAAATAATGCCTTTCAATATCAAACATTTAAGATTAATGGAATGAACGCATGTTTCCAACAAATTTGTTTTCATTTTGAAATGGGTATTCCGTTGCAAATTAATTCGAATGCTATAACTGATCGGGTTTAGCCGGATCGGGATTATCTGACGATTTCACCACGTTAAAATTGACCTGTGGCGGCAGAACCGCTCCGGCTGAAATAATGGTTTTCAGTCCCTGTTCGATACTCATTTCGGAAGGAAACACTTCGTTTTCCTGGACAAATAATACCCAACCGGAAGTCGGATTAGGCGTAGTCGGTAGAAAAATACTGTAAAAGCGGACGCCATCCCGGTTTACCGTTTCGCCAGTCACAAAACCGATTGTCCAGACATTTTTGCGCGGATATTCGATAAAGACGACTCGTTCGAATCCTTTTTTTGAGAAAGAGATGGCGCTCAATACCTGTTTGGTCGTCTGGTAGATTGTTCTGACGACGGGGATATAATTCAGCCATTTTTCAAAAGCCGATAGCAGGGATTTGCCGAGGAAATTGGTGATAAACAATCCCAGCAGATAAATGAATGTGATGGCGAGGATCAGTCCCAATCCAGGAACGTGAAAACCGATCAGCGGATCGATTGTCGGGCTGATGATACTGTCGAAAAAGGTGATGAATATTTTGATAAAATATATTGTCAGGATTGTCGGCGTTAAAGCAATGATTCCTGCGAGTATTTTATTACGCAGGGAGGATTTCCACTTCTGCCAAATGCCGGGAGCCGGAGGCAAATTGTCGATCGGTTCCGTGGATTGTTTAGCGGATTGTGCCGTCATTTTTGTTCTTTTTTCCCGACAATCAAATAAATTCCGAGTAGAATCAGAATAACCGGCCAGTAACGAAAAATCGACCATTCACCGGCAAAAAACAACGCGGCGATAGTGATTAAAATCGTACCGGGAATCCAGAGTCTATTATTCTGCGGACCGAAGAAATACATGAAGAAAAATCCGACGCCCGGCGCCATAACGAAGGTTGGCCAGAGCCGGTCCATATTGTACCAGCTCGTTCTTTCCATATAGAGAAAGAGAGTGCCAATAATCAGCAGAATCATGCTTGGCATCAGTAAACCATAGTTGATCCGGTTGATGAAGAAACCAACCAGGAAAAGCAACCCGAGACCGATTAAAATCAGCGGCCAGAGTTCTGACCAGTTGAAATAATCGAACTGCACTAAAAGAATCAGCATGCCTAACAGGATGAGAAACAAGCCGCCAAACCAATTCGTATGAGAAGATTGCTCGCTCATTTTACACCTCGCTTTAACGATAAAGCCCCTCGCGGGGCTTCATCTGAGTATTTTCAATTTTCAATGATATTCCTCTGAAAGACAGAGTCTGCCGTTGGATTTAAGCGATTGTGACGTCTTTATCGAGATAAACATCCTGAACGGCGTTGACAATCTCAACACCTTCCGACATCGGCCGCTGGAAAGCTTTGCGTCCCAGGATCAGTCCCATACCGCCGGCGCGTTTGTTTATGACCGCGGTTCTGACGGCATCGGCCATGTCGTCATCGCCGGAAGCCCCGCCTGAGTTAATTAACCCGGCGCGACCCATATAGCACCCGGCTACCTGGTAGCGGGTCAGGTCGATCGGATGATCGGTTGTCAATTGTTCATAGACTTTCTTGTTGGTTTTGCCGAATTTCAGAGCCGTATATCCGCCGTTGCATTCCGGGAGTTTCTGCTTGATAATGTCGGCCTGAATAGTAACTCCAAGATGATTGGCCTGGCTGGTCAGATCGGCCGCGACATGATAATCTTTATCGGCAGTCTTAAAGGCGTTGTTTCTGAGATAGCACCAGAGAATCGTGACCATGCCCAGCTGATGAGCGTATTTAAATGCTTCGCTGATCTCCATGATCTGCCGGCGCGATTCCTCCGAACCAAAATAAACAGTCGCTCCAACTGTCGTGGCCCCCATATCAAAAGCCTGATCAACGCTGGCGAACAGCGTCTGATCGTGCATATTCGGATATGAGAGTAGTTCATTGTGGTTGATTTTCAATACAAAAGGTATCTTGTGGGCATATTTCCGGGCAACCATTCCCAGTACGCCGAGAGTCGAGGCAACCGCATTACATCCGCCTTCGACGGCCAGTTTAACGATATTTTCGGGATCGAAATAGATCGGATTCGGTGCGAAAGAGGCACCGGCTGAGTGTTCGATGCCCTGATCAACCGGCAGAATCGAGAGATAACCGGTTCCGGCTAAGCGACCGGTATTGTACATCGTCTGCAAATTACGCAGTACATTGATCGGGCGATCGGAATTGATCAGGATCCGTTCGACGAAATCCGGTCCGGGCAAATGTAACTGCTCCTTGGAAATAGTAGAACACTTATGTTGTAGCAGAAAATCAGCGTCCTTACCAAGATATTTTTCAATGTTTTTCATAATAAAGAACCTCCAAAAATTAACGTAGGAAGATAAAAAAAATAATCCAATGAAAAAAGAGAATTGATTAAAAACCTTAAAAAACACTTGATAGTTTTCAAAATTGTTCTTAATATCAATTTGTAATGAATACAAATATGAACAATATTAAAAGTGAACTGGAACAGCATAATATTAAACCGACCTTTCAGCGCTTATGTGTGCTGGAATATCTGGAACAGAATCCGATCCATCCGACGGTCGATATGATCTATGCGGATTTGGTAAAAAAAATGCCGACGATGTCACGGACAACGGTTTACAACACACTAAATCTGTTGCTTGAAAGCGGTCTGGCGTCGCCAATAACCATTACCGGCACCGAAGTTCGCTACGAGATCACTACTTCCCAGCATCATCATTTTCTGTGCCGGAAGTGCAACCGGATTTACGATCTGGACGTACAATGCCCGCTATGCAGTAATAACGAGATAGAAGGGCATCAGATTCAGGAAATACACGGCTATTTCAAAGGTATATGTAAAAATTGTCGATAAAATCAAGAAAGGAAACGAATATGAAAGAAAAAGTAGCAAAAGTAATTGAAACCGTTCGGCCGATGTTACAGGCTGATGGCGGTGACGTCGAACTGGTCGAAGTTACCCCGGACGGTATTGTTAAATTAAGGCTGACCGGGGCTTGCGGCGGTTGCCCGATGAGCACCTATACGCTCCGGATGGGCATCGAGAGTCGTCTGAAAGAAGCCATTCCCGAAATCAAAGGCGTCGAACAGGTTTTTTGACCATTGCAAACAATGTAATTTTAAAATCGCATTTCTGTGAGTAATTTTACACCGAGAGTAGTGATCTATGAAATATACATTTAATGTTCCGACGATGAGCTGTCAGCATTGCAAGATGCGGATTAAAAATGCATTAACCCAATATTCCGATCCAAACAAGGTTGACATCGATCTGGCGACTAAAATTGTGTCGGTCGAAAGCGATACTCCGCAGGCAACGCTCGTGCAGGCGATCGAATCGGCTGGCTATCATGTGGAAAACAGTTAGCAACATTAAATATTGAAGGGAGACTAAAATGAAGAGTCTGAAAGGAACCCGTACCGAAAAGAATTTATTGACCGCGTTTGCGGGTGAATCACAAGCCCGCAACCGATATACCTATTTTGCATCCAAAGCCAAAAAGGATGGTTTTGAACAGATTGCGGCTGTGTTCACCGAGACTGCCGATAACGAAAAAGAACATGCCAAACGCCTCTTTAAATTTCTGGAAGGCGGGGAAGTCGGAATCGCGGCGGCATTTCCGGCCGGCGTGATCGGAACGACGGCTGAGAACCTGTTAGCTTCAGCCGAAGGCGAGAATTATGAAACTACGGTTATGTATCCCGAGTTTGCCAAAGTAGCCGATGAAGAGGGATTTGCCGAAATCGCACAGGTTTTCCGGGCTATAGCGGCAGTGGAAGCCCAGCACGAGAAAAATTACCGTACTCTACAAAAAAATATTCTCGAAAACCGGGTTTTTGAGAAAGAAAAAGTCGTGCGGTGGCGTTGTCGAAACTGCGGCTACATTCACGAAGGGACGAAGGCACCGGAAAAATGTCCGGCCTGCAACCATCCCAGGGCTTATTTCGAACTGTTGGCTGAAAATTATTAATTCGATAAAAATGTAAATCAATTCATTTATAGGAGGTATTATGACCAATTATGTTTGCACAGTTTGTGGCTATGTTTACGATCCGCGTAAAGGCGATCCGGATAATGGTATTAAAAAAGGTACGGCGTTCGAAGATTTACCGGATGAATGGGTTTGCCCGGTATGCGGCGCCGAGAAAGAGGATTTTGAACCTCAGGATGACTGATTGTCCATGCAGGTCTTAAAACCTAACGTATTTTTCGTCGGGGCGCGCGACTGGGATCGGCAATTGTTCGATGAACTGATTCCTTTGCCGGACGGAACCACTTACAATGCCTTTCTCATCAAAGGCTCTGAAAAAACGGTTTTGATCGACACCGTCGATCCGGCCAAAGCACAGGTTCTCTTCGATAATTTAAATGAGCTCGGCATCGAGCAGATCGATTATGTCGTATCTCATCATGCCGAACAGGATCATTCTGGGACAATTCCGGCAATTTTGCGGCAATTTCCGATGGCCCGGATTGTTACTAACCAAAAATGTTGTAATCTGCTGAAGGATCACCTGCTGATTCCGGATGATAAATTCAAAATTGTCGCCGACGGAGAAGTATTAAGACTGGGAAATAAGAACCTGCGATTTATCTTCACGCCGTGGGTGCATTGGCCGGAGACGATGTCGTCTTACCTGGAAGAAGATAAGATCCTCTTTTCGTGCGATTTTTTTGGTTCGCACCTGGCAACCAGTGAATTGCTGGTTGACGATAAAAACCGGGTTTACCGGTCTGCCAAACGTTATTACGCCGAAATCATGATGCCGTTTCGCAATAATGCCCGCCAGAACCTTGAGAAGATCAGGAATCTCGAAATAGACTTGATCGCGCCAAGTCATGGGCC
>JAZDEI010000255.1:0-5942 GCA_043808945.1 Fidelibacterota bacterium
GAAAAACGCCGGGCGCTTCGTCTCAGTCAATTACTTCGTCTTTCCTGGTTTCACTGACCAGCCAAGCGAAATCGTCGCTTTTGAAAAACTACTCACCGAATATGACGTCGATATGATCCAGTGGCGCAACCTGAACATTGATCCGGAATGGTACTGGGATGAACTCGCACCGTCGGAGGAAACCGGAATCGGCATTCGGAATTTGATCGAACATTATAAAGCTAAATTTCCGCGCCTGCGGCATGGTTATTTCAATCCTTATCTGGGTAAATAAAATGCGCGTTAATCCGCGGTATACATTTTATTCGTAACGGAGCGCTTCGATCGGATCGAGTTTGGCGGCTTTCATGGCCGGATAAGTACCGAAGATCACGCCAATCACCAATGAAAATCCCATGCCGACGAAGATCGACCAGACCGGGATCACCGGCGGCAATTTAAGGGCTTGCGCAATCAGAATTCCGATCACCACGCCCAGCAGGATTCCGATAATCCCGCCGAAGAGACAGATACCGACCGCCTCGGTCATGAATTGCGTCAGAATGTGCCGTCTCTTGGCGCCGATCGCCTTGCGAATGCCGATCTCGCGTGTCCGTTCCGTCACCGAAACCAACATAATATTCATGATGCCGATGCCACCGACCAGCAGAGAAATTCCGCAGATAATTACGGCCGCTATAAAAACGAAGCCGGTCAGGCTCCGCAGAGTCTCCATGATCGAATCGGCGGTAACAATTTCGAAGTCATTATCGGCGCCGGGTGGAACTTTCCGGGCAATTCGCAAAATGGCCGTGACCTGATCCATGGCATCCAGGATTTGTTCCGAGTTCCGGGCTTTAACGGCAATGCCGATCGAACCCCAATCGCCGTAAACTTTAGTTAATGTCGAGAACGGGATTGTCACCATATTATCCTGGCTGCCGCCCAGAAACTGGCCCTGTTTTTCGATCACGCCGATGACTTCATAGCGGATCCCATCGATCTTGACTTCTTCACCGATCGGATAGGTAAACGGGAACAATTTATCGACAATATCCGCACCGAGCACAATTACCGAACGACGATGTTGCACGTCCATTCGGCTGATCGCGCGACCTTCACTGATATTGCGACCATTGACATCCGCCCAAAATTCATCGCCGCCGTAAACCATGACGCTTGGATTGGTAGCCTGTTCTTTATACTTAATCATCTTACCCCAGCGATAGTATTCCGGAGACACGGCCGCTACCAATGTGGCATTGCGCATGATCGCTTCGGCATGTTCGTATTTCAAATCTTTACGCATGCGGTATTTGTGATCGAGATGGCCCATTTGGACGGCCGGATATTTCTGAATCCAGAAGACATTTCCTCCGATCGCACTCAATGTCTTGGTCATATAACGATCAAGTGCATTGATGATCGCCATCATGCCGATCACTGACATGACGCCGATGACGATACCCAGCGTCGTCAGGAATGAGCGCAATTTATTTGCCATTACCGTCTGAAAAGCGAGTTTGATACCTTCGTCAAAATTCATTTATTTAACCACGAATAAACGCGAATATACATTAATTATTTTGTCATTTATTGTCATTGATAGTCATTTATGGTCATTCATAGTTACTCGATATCTGAGCGCTGCGAAGTCCCGACATATCGGAATCATTCAATTTGAAATTTGATATTTGCAATTTATAATCTCCAACATGCAATCTTCAACAATTGCCTTTTTTACTCATACCTGAGGCATTCGATCGGGCTTAAACGGGCAGCTTTATTGGCCGGATAAATTCCGAAAAACAGACCGACCAGCGCTGAAAAACCCAATCCCATGAAAACCGACCAGGCCGGAACGGCGGAAGGAAACGGTGTGATTTTGCTGATGATGATCGAAACAAAAAAACTCAAAATGATAGCGATGATCCCGCCGACCGCACAAATTATCACTGACTCAACGATAAACTGGAAGGTTATAACCTTGCGTTTCGCGCCCAGCGCCATGCGGATGCCGATCTCTTTGCGGCGTTCGGTAACAGAGACCAGCATAATGTTCATAATTCCGATCCCGCCAACCAGCAGCGACAAAGTGCCGATCCCGATGGCGGCTGTATAGAGTCCGCTCGTCAGTTTGTTATACATTTGCATCAACACTTCCTGCTGATTAATCGAAAAATTATCTTCCTCAGTCGGTTTCAGTTTGCGGGCCATCCGCATCAGAAAACGGAGTTCATCTTTGGCCTCATCTAATTTATTCGGATCGATTACCTTAACTGCAATCGTTATACTACGGTGCCAGCCGAAATTATTAAATATCGTTCCCAGCGGAACATAAACATCGGCATCCAAACTCTCACCCAGAAAATTGCCCCGTTTTTCGGTTACGCCGATCACGGTATAGGTCGATCCGCCGACTTTGATCCGTTCGCCAAACGGATTTCGGTTTTCAAATAATTTTTCTTTAATGTCCCAGCCGATAATGATATTATTTTTATCTCGTTCGATCTCGGAAGCCGTAAAAAAACGCCCGTCGCCGATATTAAGCCCGGTGACGACATCGTAGCGATCGGACACACCAACGACCGAAATTCCGTTCAAAGTATTATTACGATACCGGATGTCCTGCCTTGTTTCCGTAAAAGGTGACACATCTTCGGCTAATTTCATGCGCTCCCGGATGAAATCGGCTTCCCGCATACTCAGATTCGGCCGGTTGCGGTATTTGTAAAAATCATCCATTGCCACCCATGGATATTTCTGGACGAAGAGCGCGTTACTGCCGAGGTTGGCTATTTGATTGGCGAATCCACGATTTAATCCTTCGATGATCGAGGCAACCGAAACCACGGTCAGAACACCTATAATAATTCCGATCGTGGTCAGTACCGAACGCATCTTGCTTTGTAGAAGCGCCCGCAGAGCGATTTTGATATTTTCCCAGAGTTTGATCAGAAACGACGTCATGGTGTCAGGTCCTGATGTCTTCGGCAATATTGCCATCACGGATATGGACGATGCGGTTAGCTCTTTCAGCCACCTCTTTTTCATGTGTAATGAGCACGACTGTATTACCGGCCTCATGTAATTCTTTGAAAATCTGCATGATCTCCTCGCCGGTGACCGAGTCCAGATTTCCAGTCGGCTCGTCCGCCAGAATCAAGGAAGGATTATTGACCAGAGCCCGGGCGATTGCCACCCGCTGACGCTGGCCACCGGAAAGTTCGTTGGGTTTATGATTTTTCCGGTCGGAAAGACCGACTCTTGCGATAGCGGCTTCGGCTATAATCTTCCGGCGGGCAGCCGGGATTCCGCTATAAATCAAGGGCAATTCGACATTGTGCAGAGCATTCGCCCGCGGCAGAAGATTAAACGTTTGAAACACGAATCCAATCTTGCGATTACGGATTTCGGCCAGTTGATTATCGTCCATCTCGTGCACCGGCAAATTTTCCAGCTCATAGCGCCCGGAAGTCGGAGTATCCAGACACCCGATAATATTCATCAGGGTCGATTTTCCGGAACCGGACGGTCCCATAATCGAAACGTACTCATTCGGCCGGATCGTGAGGTTCACGCCCTGCAGGGCGTGAACCTCAACACTTCCGACTAAATAAGTCTTTACGATATCCTTTAATTCAATTAAAGAATCCATCAACCACCAAAATAAAAGTTGACACGATAGATCACGTTGGTAAAGTCCAGATCCGGTACATTTTCAACTCGTTGATGATCCATACGCCAACCTTCCTGATCCATTAGAGTATAAACATAACCGACATTTGCGCCAACCGCAAACCAACGGAAAATATTGTAGCGAAAGCCGACGTTTGGCATCAAGGTAAAATAATCCGTCGAAATTGTGCTCCGATAATCGTGGAAAGCCTGAGATGTCGCCATCGTATCGGGAGTGTAACCGGTAATTATCTGGTCCCAGTCGACATTCGAACCGTGTTGGACAAAATCAATCGTGGAATTTCCGCCGCCAGCCATTATTCCGAGATACAGTTCAGTCCGGCTAAACGGATGGCAAACCTTGTCGATCGTAACCCCCCCGAAACTAATCGAAAGAGTGACCTCTTTCTGAATTTCGTGAGGTTTACCGTGGGCAATTACTTTACCTCCTGCCCCGAGTCCACCGATCCGGATACTTTTACCAATATAGCCCCAGCCGCCGCCGCCAGTCATAATCATATAATTATTAAAGCCGTTATTGAGACCGATATTTCCCATTTCTGTGTTCAGATCGCCCAGATTCAGCGGTAAATAATAAACATCCCAGCCGCCGGCGCCGCCACGAAAATATCCCCGCTTGCGACCTTTTTCGTGTTTATCAACATCCTTGTCTTCCCAATTCCAATCCCAATCGGTAAGCGGCAGGCGTTTTTTCCAGTTTTCATCTTCGACGATCTCATCCAGTGATTTCTCATCGGACTTGGTAGTATTTTCCTGTACCGTATCCTGCTCGGCGACTAACGCCAATTCGTTGAATAAAACGTTTGCATTCGGCGAATCGGCCGCGCATAAAAATGTGGCAAATAACAATACAAATGATAAAATGAATAAATTTTTCATTTTTTTGCTCCTTTTTCTTCTTTTGTGTTAGTGATTTTCAATGCTGAACCGTCCTTAATGTCCTTGCTGATGACTTTGTAAGGGCCGGTAACGATTTCTTCGCCTTCCTGGAGTCCCTCGATAATCTCAAAATGCGTATCACTACTGATGCCGATCTTGACCGTACGTTGTTCGGCACGCGGACTGGATTGCGTTTTAAAAAAGCTTTTAGCTTTAGTCTTGGTCGTATCGCTGATCTGCGGTGCTTTAACTACAAACACGACTTCCTGTGTTTTGGTCTGGCTAAAAGGTTTGGGCGATATACCCGGTTTTTCAGCACCGGAGCCTGGTTTTTTGCCAGATGAATCGGCCTCGGCCGGTTTTTCTAACGGTTGACGGGCAGTCAGCGCCTGAATCGGAACCGCGAGGGTGCTATCCTTGGTATCGGTGACAATATCGACCGTGGCCGACATACCTGGCCGAAAACGTGCATCCTGTCCAATCACAGCGATTTCGACCATGAAATTTGTCACCTGCTCCTGCGTACCAGCGCCGGTTGTAGTGGCCGAATGAGCAATTTCTGCAACGGTTCCGATATAATTCTTATTAGGTAGGGCATCAAGTTCGATTTTGGCAGTGTCACCGATGGCAATATCGACGACGTCAGTTTCATCGACTTCGACCTCGACCTTCACTTTTGACATATCGGAAATAACGAGAATGACATCTTCCTGGAAGACGGAACCGAGTGCAATTTCACCAACCTCCTTCTTGACACTGGTAACAATACCACCCATCGGGGTCGTAATCCGGGTCTTGTCTAAATCGTCCTTGGCCTGCTTTAATGCGGCTTCCGCCTGAACGACCTGGCTTTCGGCCAATTCCATCTGAGCCTCGGCGGCTTCCAGATCCGCCTCAGACGCCAAATTGCCGGTGTAAAGAGCTCTGGTGCGCTTCAGATCGCTGGCTACTTTTTTCCGGCTGGCCTTGTTTGACTGCACATAAGAAACAGATTTTTCATAAGCGGCTTCATACTGTGTTTTGTCCAATTCTACCAGCAGATCACCTTTTTTGACAATATTACCCTCTTTAACGGCAATATTGGTAATCCGGGCGGCGACATTTGCGCTGATTTTCACCTCTGAAACAGGCTCCAGTGAGCCGGAAGCATTTACCGTCTGGACAATCCGTTGGCGGCTGACTTTCTCGGTCTGGACCGCCAGAGGTTTCTCCTTTTTCTTGTTCATATTCATAAAAATGATACCACTGACCGCTATCACGATCAGTATAAGTATCAATATTTTTTTTCTACCTTTTTTCATCACTCACTCCGGTTATTTCAGGGTTCCCATCAGGTATGCCAGACGCACTTCGGCGATTTTGGCATCATATTTTGTCGTAACCAG
>JAZDEI010000256.1:0-2291 GCA_043808945.1 Fidelibacterota bacterium
TCGCAAACGGTCGATTCATTCGACTGTAATTTTACCGGGAGAAAATAACCGGATGTGATCCGGTCATTGCCGTAGGTGAGTGACAGATAAATGCCGTCAATGATTTCCGGACCGTCATTGCTGACTTTTGCCCCAAATTTCCAGAGATTGCCGATTTTCTGAATCCGGATAATGGATACTTTAACATTGCGACCATACTCAACCGCAATTTTACGATTCTCATTTTCGGCTTCGGATTTGGTTTTGTTATAGGTCATTTCACCGAGCATATATTCGCGATAAAGCACACTTAGACTATCATTAGCCTGATACAGCGACTTGATCAGAAAAGAGCTATTTGACGAACGGATTTGTTCGAGTGCCAGATAGTCATTCGGTTTAAGCAGAAATAATTTTACATTCTGGTGGTTCTGCCAAATCTCCGGATTGTCAACAATGACATTAAGGGTAACTCTGTGAGAGCAGGCAACGAACAGACTGACAAAAACAGCGGTCATCAATAAAGAACTGAGTTTTGATATTTTTTTCATCTGGCCGATATTTTACTGTGAAAATCTAATTGGCCGGCAGATAGAATGCAACAACAATTTGGGTGGTTTATCCGGTGGTAAATTTATCGAAAACCGGCCGTAAGGTTATACTGATCAGATTCCCAAAATATGAGAGAGTAATTCTCTTCGATTCATCCAGAAAAAATTCACTGGTTTCAATATCACAGACCAAAACGGCTTTTACATTCGGCATAATATGCAGGGGAATGGCGATTGCGGCCTTGGTTTTCAAGCGTTCCCAGATGCGGCGCAGATCACGGACATTACGTTCTTTTAGGGTTGAATAGACTATTTCGTTCTCAAGAATTGCATTGGACGCCAGACTGTTGCGATTGTACGGATGATCGAAAAAACTAAAATCTTCAAGCTCAGGATCATAAGAATGAACACATTTAAGAGTGATCTGATCTTCACTGAGCACATAGAGTCGTGGATATTTAAACTGGAATTCAGTACACATCAGTTTAATCATCTGGTTTTGTATGTCAAGATAATCGCCGGAAAAATTATCGTTGATCGCCTTTAAAATTTTTAAAACAGTTTGATAGGTGGAAAAAATCTCCGACTTTTCCGAATAACTGAGCGACCAAATCATACCAGTATAATCATAAAGAATATGAAGCGGAGCGATCTGCATTTTGATTTTGTGGATATTTTGATTGAAATCCGCATAATCGGCGTCCAGTTCGACCGGTACAAGTGTCTCGATAGCTTCCTGGATGGGTGGTGCGATCCGCGCAATGAAACTGTCATTTAATACTTTGTGATAGATATTGCCGAGCAGTTTAGTTTTCGAAATGGTCAGAATCTGTTCGGCGGCTGCATTTACGTCGATGATTTTGCCGGTGATATCAAGTTCGATGATGCCGATCGTACCCCGACCGACAATTGAGCGATAGATAGTCCTAAAATTCGCATATTGCTCTTCGGCTAAATACTGTTGAATGATCTCATTGATAATACTGTGAATGATAGTCGGTACGCGTAAATTGACTTTGTTCGGAACGGCATGATCTTTTGGTTCGTCCATTGTCAGAACCGCGACCGCACGGGCATCGTAGTATATCGGACCGTACAACAGATCGTTCTTATGCCATTCGATTTTGTATTTGAGAGGAATTTCCGTACTTAATCCGTCACTGACAATATACCGGGCTCGCTCATCACGCCACGGTAAATAATAAAATGGTGCAATCCGCCAACGATCAGTCGTTGAGCTAAGCAATTCTTTTCTTTTCTCCGGGGGTAATTTATGCTCCTCGGAAAATTTTATCATCTCCGGAGCATACCCGACGTAGAGTGTTTTGCGGGTTTCAAATTTGCTGTTTAGAAAACATAAACTGGTTTTTCCCCAGCCGGATTTCCGTAGTATTTCCAGCAGATGAGTACATTTCTCATCCATTGTCTTAAGACTTTTTAACTGGTACAGATTGGTTGAAAGAACGTCCATCTGGGATAATTCACTGGTCAACATTTTTACTTCCCGGGATTAATATTCAACAAACATGGATCGATAATTCGCCTGAATTTATAATTGAAGTCTGTGAGTCTAACCGCTTGATATTGAGAGGGAATGGGAATGTTAGGCCACCGGTATTCAGATCCATTTTCTGCTGATGCAATTGCTCCGTATCCGTATTAAAATTCTTACATGGCAGGCGTTGTAATATAGGTAATCTCTCAATCATCGCGCTGAATTAATCTATCAAAAATCGCAATACCTATCAAGAAGATGTTTCA
>JAZDEI010000257.1:0-7994 GCA_043808945.1 Fidelibacterota bacterium
AGACATCGGTAGAAAAACCAGTCCGGAAAACATAGGGTGTCCGATAAATACTGCTGACCGGAATTTTCATCATGTATCCGGGCCGGGAGAAAGACAGGCGCGTAACCGGTTCACTGCTCACGAGAGTAGCGGCCGCCGCGAGACATATCGTAATTTTAATGAATCGTCTGGTCATTGGGCAAAGCTCCGTTTAATGTTCAATCAGTACCCTTCAACCGTTTTAGCTCCAAACCAGCTAATTTAGCCAGGTTGCCATCGGGAAATCTTTTTAAAAGGCGGGTGAAAAAGACCTCGGCCATCTGGCCGTTGCCTAGCTTTTGGTACGTAATTCCGGTCAGGAAAAGGGCATCATCCAATTTCTCCGACAGCGGAAACTCAACAACTTTTTTAAGATACTCGATCGCCAGGTATTCGTCCTGCAGTTGAATGTAGCAGTCGCCAATCCAGTAATAAGCATCACCGATCGTAGAACCGGAAAGGTTGCTGGCAATCGCTTTCGAATAATAATCGACTGCAATCAGATAGTTTTTGGCCCGGTAGGCATCGCGTCCCTTTTGCAGGAAATGTTCCCCTTCACTGCGTGAGTAGAGTTGAATGGGCGCCGTCAGGGCGGCAAAAGGTGAAAGAAATACGCGATTTGAGAGATCTGTGACCTGTTTCCGGAGGGAAGCATTTTCCTGTTCCAGGAAAGAGATCTTTTGTTGCATGGTGGAAAAAGCCGAAAGGAGGGAGTCTATTTGGTTTTGAATTAAAACCAAATTTGGATTAGCAACGCCTTTATGAAGGGGGGCAGACTCCCTCGCCGGCTCTATAGTTATCCCTAAATCGTACAGAAAATCAGCCTTGCCAGCCGCACCGGAGGTGTCGGTTGTCTGGGCGGAAAGTAGCATTGGTACGGTCAGCATAAGTAAAAATTTAGTCAATTTGATACGTTAAAATTTTTCCTGATAAAGATTATATTGACGGGCTTTTGGTACGAGATCACTATTCGGATATAATTTTTCCAGATCGCTGAAGGCGGCCCGGGCTTCGCTGCGTTTATTTAATTTCAGATAGCTTAAGCCGATTTTGAACAAAGCGGCATCGGCTTTATTGCCATCGCCGAGGGATTTTACTTTTTGGAACACACCGATCGCCTCGGAGTATTTTTCCTGCGCATACAGACATTCGCCGAGCCAGTACTGACAATTATCTGATAACGGATGATTCTGGCGCAATTCCAGCAGTTTTTTGAAGTTTTTCTGGCTGGCCTGGATATTTCCATCAAAATACTGATTTAAAGCTTCGTTGTATTTAGTACGAAAATCGCTGTCGTCAATTAAAACCGCTTTACTTTGGCCGGTTGTCTCGGCCGTGGCGGGAGTACCCTTTAATTCGGTAATGATATCCTGACTTAACTGGTGGTCATCCTCGATGGTTTTATGATAAATCCGCAGGTTTTCGTTTTCGTCTTTGACTGTTTTAGTGCCTAATGAATCCTGTTTATCCTTCAGTGAATCGCGTAGAGAAATGTTCGCATTCTCTAAATCCAGCAGTTCTTTTTTTATGTATTCCAGCTCTTCTTTCAGATTGTGAATTTCGATGTCTTTCTGGTCAATCTGTTTCTTGGTATCGTCAACCGGTGGATTGGCCGGACTATTTTTATCCTGACTGAAAACCAAACCACTGATCAACAAGATTGGCAGTAACAGGTATGTTAACCGCTTGTGCATTACTGATAGATCTCCCAGTCGATATTGTAAGAATAGCCGATGAATGTCCCGAATTCTTTGGGAATAATCAATTCAAAATTTCCACTGGCGCCCGGAAGGAGGGAATTGTTACTGGTTATCCCCGAACCTTCGAACGTGAAATAGGAACCTTCCACGAAAGCCGTGCGGGTTTCGGTATCGCCGCTCCAGTTTTTACGAAATACGAAGTTGATTTTCACGAAGTCCGCCCGGCGACTGCCGATGTTTTTAATTTCGCCGGAAAAAATGGTATTACCCGTGCGGTCTTTGCGCTCTTTAACGTTACCGACCAGTACGCAATTGGCTGTACGGCTGACCGGTTCCGTGACCTTGGACGGCTCGCCGACTTTGGAAACGTACGGCGCCTGGCTGGCTGTCGGTGAACTCTCTTTCATATCGGTGGCTAACTCTTCCGGAACATATTGTTCAGCCGGTTTCTCGGTCACATTGGTAACGACCCGCACAATTTGCGGTTTGTCCAGGATGAGGTAGCCGATCAGAGTTTCGACTTTAACGATTTTATCATCCTGATAGATAATTTTACCGTACACCGATGCTCCGTTTTCCATGATGATTTCTTTATCGTACATGGAGAGCGGGTTGGCCCACATTTGATTTTTAGCCTGCAGTTCCTGTAAGGCGGATTGCAGATGTTTGACTTCGGCGGAGAGTTTTTTTACTTCAAAAGTCAATTCATTGATCACATAATTTTGATCAGCGCTGGTAGCCTGCACGGGAGCAGCGGCTACCTCGCGGGGCGGTGCCGGTAATCCGGTCGGAGTGCTTTGAACATTTGCTGCCGCTGTCGCCGGCGCATTCTTTTGCGCGGTGGTTGCGGTCGGCTCGACTTTTTTCTCGGCTTTTGCCTTGAAAAGGCTACAACCGGACAGGCAAATTGCCAGTAACAAAAATGCGTAAAAAACTTTGTTTTTCATAGTCCCACACCTTCAGATATACAGTGCCTATTTTTCTCAGTTTGACACTATAGCGTTGCATCCGAGGAGAATATATATTTCTCCATGGTATAATGTCAAGTAAAAAATTGATATAAATAAGCGAGTTAGCCGAATTACTTAAATATTTAATTGAAATATGCGGCTCCATGAAGATCAATTGAGCGTCTAAAAACATTTAAAACCGACTCCGATCGCATTTTTAACCGCCGATTGGGAAGCGTAAAGTGGCCGCAATACCACCTTGTTTTTCCATACTGCTGGTGACGAATTGGAGGTTGACGCCCTGCAGCAGAGCCCGGTGCAATAATTGTTCGACCAGGTCATTTGTCCGTTCCAGTGGTCCGCATTGTGACGGGCAGGAATTGACCGGATTCAAACCGAGGTAACCGCAATCGCGGCAAAATACGCCTTTGGTCATAAAGTTTTCCTGAATGATTAACGTATCGACCCAATTATCCAGAATTTTTGGCACAACAGCCTGGATGCCTTCTACCGCTTGGGCGGCCGATTTTTTCTCCTGCAAATCCATGATCAGCGTGTTTTCGTAATCTAAACGGGCTTTTTCTTCCGTCGCCTCGATTTTCTTCAGTACATCGTTCAATGATGCGGATGGTTCGATTTCCATCTGTCCGGCGATGCGGGAAGTGAGATAAGTATGCAGGTATTTGGTAAATTCTGTTAGAGATTCCTTGCGTCCACCCAGAATGACCCAGTGGAATTTATATTTCTGAAACAGGTCGAATGCCACCTGGGCCACCTCTTTGTAATGTTGAATGACAGCCTGGTGGATGTTGCGCTCAACTTTACGCTCCTGGCGGCCTTTGAAACCACCGACTTTGACGGATTCCGGGGAATTGTCCTCGATATAAAAATGCTCCTTGAACTCGCCTAACCGCGATTCGAAAATCCGGGCTTTGGAGCGGTCGATCAATACTACGGCGTAATTGCGGTAATGGCTGAACAGCATGGTGTAGGGACGAATGTACGGAGTCGGCTGAATCACCAGTGTGTTCTGCGGAAGCGGCCTCTTGAAATTTATTGTCTGCCAGAGATTGGCGCCACTGGATGAAAAACAGATCGAACTGATGCTTTCGGCGGGATTCAGTTCTTCGCCATACCAGCGCAGGATGCGATCAAAATCCGAGAGCACCGATTCCTGTTCGACTGGCGACAATTGTTGAAAGTATGTTTTTTCTTTTTTATAGCGGATTTGTTTCTTGATTTCGACTATATGACTCTTGCGATTCCCGGCGACATTGTCGAGCGTGAAGTAGGCACTCGTGACCGGAAAATCATTTTGCGGGAAATGAATTAAGTCTTTAAGAACCTGTTCTCTGATCATAACAACTCCTTTGGTTAAAATTTATGATTGGGAATATTTGCAGATCCATTAATTATTTGACAAAATCCTGTCTGTCATCCTGGTTGCTATTCTGGTAAAGGCGTATTTGACAAGTTTAGCGAGACTCAAAATTCTTAATCTCACACCAATAAATAAGCAAAATATTTGACATATGCAATAGGGAATTATTAGTCTCCGTCAGAAAATATTTTTACTAATATCTTAGATTAACCAGCGGGGGGCCTGCGAAGCGCTGAGAATCATCTCGTGAGGATTACCGGCTGCCATGTCGCTACAGTCGAGTACCAGGCAACGCGCGGTTTTGCCGGTTTCCAAACTGCCGACTTCTTTATGAAAACCGATCGCGTAAGCGCCATTCAGCGTGGCAAATTTCAGGGCGCTTTCCGGTGATACGCCGTACGAATCAACGCAGGCGATCATCTCTTTACGAACATCAAGATCGGGAACGAGCGCCCGGCTTTCGGTGCCAAGACACAGATTAATGCCTTTTTCCAACAACATGCCGACCGGAGCTTTTGTATCTGAAAATATTTTACTGCTGCGCGGGCAGAGACAGACATTGACTTTTACTCCGAATTCCTTGATGAAATCAATTTCCTCGGCGGTTACATGTGTTAAATGGGTCAGGATGTTATGGCGGGCATAAAAATGATTGGAGAAAAAGTAGCGGATTGCCGATAGACCGGGCACCTGCCAGGAGAAATCAAAATCTTCTCTGGCTAAAAGAATCTGGCGCATCAATCCCGTACCGTTTAAAGTGAAATCATTTTCATCAGGCAGAAGTCCCATGTGAATGGCGATGTGTCTTTCCGAAAGGCTGATTTCGCGGAATAGCTGCGGTGATAGCGACCAGACCGAAGATGGGGCGAGGTGCTGGGTAACCCGCCTGGCTGTCGATTGATCTTTGATGAGTTCGCGATAAGTTCGTATGATCTGACCGGCCTGATGGTTTTTAAAACCGTTAATTTCAAAGAAGAGGCGGGCAAAAACCGGATTTTCTGATAAGGCCGGATATGAGGCACCCCGGGCTGAAAAATCCGCGACTGCCACTGTCCCGAAAGCAATGCAGTCTTTCAGGTTGGCAGATGCGTTCACAGCCAGGTCGGCTTCATTTGCCTGCGTGTAAAAATTCTGCTGAAAGCCTATATATTTTATAAAATTGGCGGGTGATTCGGGCAGAACCGGATGTTCCAGATGCGTGTGAGCGTTTACCAAACCTGGAAAAATGATGCTTTCCCCGAGATCGATCAGAGAACCGTCGATATTTGTTCTGAGCTGGTCAGCGCTTGCGACTTCAATGATTTGCTCTCCCTTGACTATGATGACGCCCCGTTCGATCGGCGGCTGTGAAACCGGGACAACCCAGCGGGCGGTGTATCCGTTGATAGGTTCTGTGGTTTCCGGTTGAGTTTGATTGTTCGGCATATTTTCCGAGGCTCCGTTATTTCAAAAGTAACAAATCGTGGTAATTTTATCGAATGGCACGTTAAAAACCAAGCCGTTCAAAGATCTACCCTGACTGCCGATCAGAATACCAGCGTTTTTCGTGGAAGTTTTTACCGTCCGATTCGATGATTAAAGCCCGTTTCAAATCTGTGCGATGCATGCGAATGTGTAAGGAATCGTAACGCGCCAGGGTGCCAGGCGACGGATGCCTGAATTTGTTGTTTTTCCCGACGGAGATGACCGCCAGTTGCGGATCGACCATTTCAATGAATGCCTGGCTGGATGAAGTTGCGCTGCCATGATGCGGCACTTTCAATATTTCGGAGCGGAGTCGTTCACGCCAGAGATTCAAATGCTTTTCAGAAAATTCCTCGACGTCGCCGCAGAAAAGAAAATCCACGTCGCGATAACTGATCTTCAACACGTTGGAGTAATCGTTATATCCGGGCGGTTTGGATTGCAGAAATACCCGGGACGGATGCAGGACGAAAATGCGCAGAGAGTCGGCAATCTGGAAATAATCACCGGCGAAAATGGGCCTGACCGGAATTTTCAGTGAATCAGCCAAAGTGTGAATTTCCCGGAAAATCCATGAACTGGCGGTAATGTCCGGTTCCCAGATTTCACCGATCCGGAAATTTTGCATGAGGAACGGCACACCGCCGATATGATCGTTATGCGGATGGCTCAAGGCCAGAATGTCAATTCGATGAATGCCTTTCCGTTTTAAAAAAGGAGCGATCGTATATTCGCCGTAATCGCGCCGAAAAGTGCGATCTCCGGCATCGATCAGCATTGTTTGACGGGTCGGAAATTCCACCAGAATGGCATCGCCCTGGCCCACATCGAGATAAGTGACCCGTAAAACCGGGCTTGTAAAAATATTTTTCCAGACCAGAATGTTTATGCAGATTAGAAAACCAAACAGCGCCACCTTTCTGACCGGCTTTTTATCGAAGTTTAGTAAAACAATAAGCACGAAATAACCGCAGTAAAGCCAGAAAAGTGTGATTGCCGGGACGGTAAAATATGCCAGCGGAGCGCGGGCCGAGACTTTGACGATCATTTTTAACAAGCCGATTAAAAGCATCTGAATTTCACCGAAGGCCAGGTTGAAACCATTCCAGATAAAGCCCAATATTACCTGCCCGAATCCCAGTGCGCCGATAACACCGACTAATGGCACAACCGCCAGATTGGCAACGAGAGAAATGACCGGGACCCGCTGAAAATAAAAAATCGTAATCGGCAAAGTACCCAGTAAAGCCGAGAGCGATACCAGAAAGAGTTGCCATATACTGCGCAGGAAACTGCTCTTAATCCCGGCCGATTTTAATTTCGCCGGCAGTAAATATTCGAGCCGCCGGTAAATATAGACGATCGAGATTACGGCCATAAATGATAGTTGGAAACCCATGTCGAACATCTGGAGCGGGTCGCATAAAGTTTGAATCAACGCCGCGGCGGAGATGGTATTATAAACATTGACGCGTTTTTCCCAGCCCTGGGCGATGAGCACCAGAATGGCCATAATAACCGCCCGATTGACCGAAGGTCGCAAATCCACCATCAGAGCATAGAATCCCAAACCGATGATTGCCATGATCATTTTAGGCTTTTTCGGAATTCGTAGAAATCCGAGAATCAGCAGGATCACCAGCGTCACATATCCGACATGCAGACCGGATACGGCCAGAACATGAATCACGCCGGTATCGACAAAGGTCTGGACGGTTTCATCGCTGATCTCACCGCGCACACCGACAATCAATGCTTTCAGAATGGCATTTTGCTCGCCGGTCATTGATCGGTCGATCAGGTTCTCGATGTGCAGGCGAGCTGTGTTTGCCAGACGACGCAGAGTGATTCCGCTATTGCCGGTAATTGTTATCAGTTGTCCGAAATCCAGATAGGCTGTCGCGAAAATATGATGATTGGCCAAATAGCGCCTGTAATTGAATTCGCCGGGATTGCGGGGAATGGCCGGCCGGCTGAGTCGACCGTAAAAGGCAACCCGGTCGCCGTATCTGACGTTGACCGGCAATTTTTTTACCGTAAGGATGATTTTACCGCTCCGGTTTTGCCATTCCGGGTGTTTGATATGCAGGTTTGTCAGGCGAATTTTCTGACTGCCGTCCGCTCTGATTTCAGCCTGTTCGACCATAGCCTGGACGCTGTCCGGTTCGGCCCTAAAGTCAAACTCAGAGAGATGCGTCGGTGTAACAGCAATGCGAAAAGCGTGATTCATTCCGCCCAGAAAGAAGAACAGCAAGCCGATTAACAGAACCGAACGGGCGTTGGCTGGACGAAGTAACCCGATTAAAAAACCAAATACCAGCAATCCAAACCAGATTACCGGCGGCAGGCGCAGGCATTGATTGAAAACGATACCGCTCAGGTAAACCAGGCAAATACCAACCATTGGCATTCGTTCCAGAATGGACTTGATCATCGTTCCCTATTTTATTTTGTCGACAGTCGACTAAAACACGGAAATTT
>JAZDEI010000258.1:0-2720 GCA_043808945.1 Fidelibacterota bacterium
ATCGACCTGATAATTGACAGTCTGGAACAGATCCTTAACAAAGAGGCCGGATTTGTCTTAGTTGGCAGTGGTGTGGAAGGTTATCATCATGACCTTAGTCAATTGGCTGCGAAATATCCCGATCGCATGGCGGTGGAATTCGGTTATAACGATCCGCTGGCGCATAAAATCATCGCCGGTTGTGATATTTTTCTGATGCCGTCGCGTTTCGAGCCGTGCGGCATTACCCAGATGTATGCTCTGCATTACGGCACCGTGCCGGTTGTTCATTTTACGGGCGGTCTGGCGGATACCGTGATTCCCTGGGATGGAAAAAACGGTAACGGTTTCGCATTCGGGACTTATCAGATCGATTCGATGCTGAAGGCCGTGTTCGAAGCCATGCTGGCGTATAATAATCCGGCTGAATGGAGCAGAATTATCCGGAATGGCATGGCCACCGATTTTTCATGGGAGCGGGCGGCTTCCGGTTATCTCGATCTGTATCGTCGACTGCAAGAGCCAAAATAGACCGGTTCTATTAATGAGCGCCCGGAAGGAATTATTTCAATCACGAAATGTTTTTAGGCGCTCAGGATGCATCCTTCTAAGTATTTTCCTTTTGTTGTCGGCCGGTAGTACTAATTCAATGGTTGGAGAAATCACTAAAATGAATGACTCGCACGAGGGATTTATTCAAGTTACCGGCGGCAAAGTCTGGTACAGAATCGCCGGAGCAAAACAAAAAGGAACGCCACTACTGATCCTGCATGGCGGTCCGGGATGTCCGCATGACTATCTGGAACCGCTGGAGGCATTAGCAGATGAACGACCGGTGATCTTTTACGATCAGCTCGGTTGCGGTTTGTCCGATCTTCCAGACGATACGACGCTCTGGCGGACGGAGCGTTTCGTCGAGGAATTGAAACAAGTGCGGACTGCTTTGAAATTAGAAAATGTGCACCTGCTCGGCCAGTCCTGGGGCACAATGCTGGCGGTGGAATACCTGCTGACTAAACCGCGTGGCGTGCAAAGCCTGGTTCTATCCGGTCCCTATCTGAGCACGGAACGTTTCGTGGCCGACTGCCGCATCTATGTCGATCAATTACCGGACGAACATCGCCTGGCCATTCTCAAAGGCGAGGCGGAAAAAGTCTATGATTCCCCGGAGTATCAGGCCGCATTGACCGCTTTTTATCAAAGGCACGTCTGCCGGGTGAATCCCTGGCCGGATTGTCTCAACCGCAGTTTTGCCAAATTCGGGGCGGGAGTATACCGTTATATGTGGGGACCCAGTGAATTCACCCAAACCGGTACTTTGCACGGACGCGATCTGGTCTCCGATCTGAAGAATATCACCATTCCGACGCTGTTTACCTGCGGACAGTGGGACGAAGCGACTCCGGCGACAACCAAGTATTATCAAACCAATCTTCCCGGCTCGGAAATAGTCATTTTTGAGGAAGCTTCCCATGCTCATCACATCGAGAAAACCGTCGAATATCTAAAGGTCGTGCGTGCTTTTTTAACAAAGAGCGAAACGAACAAGTTTTAGACGAGCTCAAAAAATCATAAACAAACATTGATTTATTTTAAAAATTCTCTATATTAAACTGTGATGAGAATCAGAATGTGCAGGGTTTGGGATTTTATAAGATCGGCTCTCATCGAAAAGCGCTAATTCTTGATTTTTTTTAACGGAGGATTTCGATGCACAAACGATTGTTGATTGTGTTGACAGGACTAATTTTTGCTTTTGAAACATTTGCCGGCACCAGTGGCAAGATAACCGGAAGGGTCAGCGAAGCCGCCAACGGCAAACCATTGGCCGGAGTCAACGTGATTATCGAGGGGACTACGATGGGGGCGGCCACCGATCTGGATGGTTACTTTATCATTTTGAACATTCCGGTCGGAACGTACCGGGCCAAGGCGACGATGATCGGCTATACTTCCATGATTGTCGAAAATATAGTGGTTTCAATTGATCTGACGACCAACATCAACTTTGCATTGACATCGACCGTCCTCGAAGCCGGAGAGAGTGTCGTTGTCACCGCACAACGACCATTAATGCGTAAAGATGAATTTACTTCCCGACATACAGTGACCGCCGAGGAAATGACCGTTCAACCAGTGGACAATTTTCAACAGATTGCACGGAACCAGGCCGGTACGGTCGGTAGTCACTTTCGCGGTGGACGGATTGGTGAAGTGCTGGTCGTGATCGACGGCTTGCCGGTCAAAGATCCGGCCGGTGAATATTCCGGTAATATGGGCGGGTTTACAGCGGATGTCCCCGAGGCCGCTATCCAGGAAATGGAAGTCACCCTGGGTGGTTTCAGCGCCGAGTACGGCAATGTCCAGTCCGGTGTTCTGAACCTGGCCTTAAAGGAAGGCGGCCGGAAATTTTCCGGTAAAGCGCGCGTCATGTCGACTAATTTCGGATCAGACCTGAATGATCTTCTGATGGGTGAGCGCAGTAAATGGTTGGGTGTCACCTACCTGCATAAATTAGAGAACAATTATCAATTCAGCCTGAACGGGCCGCTATTGCCCAACATAGCCAATTTCTCAGCCTCGGCCGAAATCACCGACCGCACCCAGGGCAATTTCATCAATGAAAATTCTTTCAATCAATCCTATCAGGGAAAATTAACCATCAAGCCAACTTCCAAAACCAAACTGGCGTTTGGAGCGCTCTATTCGAAAAGAGACTGGGACGAATTCTATCTCCCGGC
>JAZDEI010000259.1:0-21981 GCA_043808945.1 Fidelibacterota bacterium
ACTATCGAGATTATAATTACCATCACATTGCCGATCGCCGCCGCATATCCCACATAGCCGTAACGGAAGGCCTCTTCATAAGCCGCCAGCATCGGGAGACGGGTTAAGCCGCCCGGTCCGCCCTGAGTTAAAACCCACACCAATCCGAAGGCATTGAAATTCCACATAAAGGAAAGCGACACAATCGCGGCCATTACCGGCTTCAGCATCGGCAGAGTAATATGATTGAATATTTTCCAGTGACCGGCGCCGTCCAGTCCGGCGGCTTCATATAATTCCTGCGGAATTGTCTTCAGACCGGCCAGGAAGAAAATAGCCGTTTTCGGGACTTCGCCCCAGACTCCGGCTACGATGATCGCCGGGATGGCATATTCAAAACTGGTCAGCCAGTTGATTGGCGCATTGATCAGATGGAGTCGGGAAAGAATCAGATTGAGCGCTCCAGTATCCGGATCGTAGATTTGGCGCCACATCAGACCGCGTACGATCGGTGGCATCGCCCACGGAACCAGCATCAGGACACTATAGAGCGAAGTAAATCGCAATCCCTTATTCAATAAAAGGGCCAGCCCCAGACCCAACACGACCTGTAAAACGGTCACAGCTATAGTCCAGACCATTCCCACACTCATGGAACGCCAGAAAAAGCGATCGTGCCACATGAACCGGTAATTATCCAGACCGGAAAAATGAATATCACGCCCCAGTTCATAATCCGTAAAACCCAAATAGATGCCGCGAACAAGTGGAATCATCGAAAGCAACAATACCGGTAAAAGAACCGGTAATAACATCTGAACCTGCTGTAGATTCGGATTCATCCTGGGATCATGTAGCGTTTTAGCTGGCATGGCTTTGTTCGCGGTATGGTTCTGAGTCGAAATTCATTCTCGTAAAATATAGCAAGATGGATCAATAAATCGAATTTAATTCTTAATAACCGCCGAGAGGGGTTCGTAAATACTCATGGCAGTTATTTTCATCGGTGTAATGTTTTTAAAAATATAGCCACTTCCTCGGCATACGGAATTGCCGGCTGGGTTCCCGGGCGGGTTACCGAAAGGGCTGAGGCCGCAACCGCATATGAAACGGCTTCCGGCAGGGAAACCAGATTCACATCCAAATAAGTCGCCAAGTATCCGTTAAAGACATCTCCGGCCCCGGTACTATCAACGGCCGTTACGGAGCAGGCCGGAATCAGTTTGCGCAAATTTTTAGCCGCGATATACACGCCTTTATCTCCCTGAGTAATCAGGACTACTTTTATGCCTATCGCCAGCAATGCCGAAGCGGCTTTTTCCATCGATTCTTCGTCGGTTATGGTAATTCCGGTCAGCAACCGGGCTTCGGATTCATTGGGGGTAATGACACTAATTTGTCTGAGAATTTCGGGCTTAAGCTTCTGAGCCGGCGCCGGATCCAAAATCACTATCGTATTGTTTTCATAGGCCAATCGGATAGCGGATTCGACGGTTTCGAGTGGCGTTTCCAGTTGCACGAGCATAAAATCGGCCGCCGCGATCAGGTCTTTGCTCTCTTGAATATCCTGTGAATTCAACCGGGCGTTGGCGCCGGACACTGCCACGATACAATTTTCTCCGTGGCGATCGACCGTAATCGAGGCCATGCCGGTCGGAGCTTCGGGATCCATTTTTACGGCATTGGTAGAAATTCCTTCCTTTGCCAGATCGGCAATGATGCTTTCGCCATATGAATCGGCCCCAACTCTCGCCAGTAAAGCGACTTCCGCCCCTGCCCGGGCGGCCGCCACAGCCTGATTGGCACCTTTCCCGCCGTGGCAGAAAGTAATTCCATTACCCAGAACGGTCTCTCCAATCCCGGGTAAACGATCGGCCTTTATTATAATATCAACGTTGTAGCTTCCCACTACAACAACTTTACTTCTCATTTGACATCCATACGTGTATTCTTATTGATTATCCAGCCTAACGAAAACATATGAACCTGTTTCAACGCCCCGAAATCCAGAAATGCATAACTGGCTGAATACTGACATTTACCCATCGAAAAATTTAAACCGGCACCCAGAGTCAGACCTTCTTCATCGTAATTGAAACGGTATCCGGCCCGCAGCGCCAGTAAATCCCGATAAACATATTCGGCTCCCAGATGAATTTTTTCGGAACCGTCGCTGGATACCTTGCCTTCGGTGATTATCGTTAAAAGATGGGGACTGTTTTTCTGTTCCAGAATATCGTAAGCCACTCCGGCCCGCAATTCCAGCGGCATGCGGATGTCAACCGGTTCCGCCTGAAGTTCCTCACTGTAGCCGACCAGATGCGCATCCGGACCGAAATTTCGGGTAGCCAACGATAACCGCAGACTTCTGAATCCGGTGTAATATAATGTCGAAAAATCGAACGAACAGCTGGACATACCGACGGATGCAATTTTTTCGTCCAGATACCGGACCGTTCCTCCCAGAGAGAGCTGATTGGTAATTGTCCGGGCGTAACTGATACCAAACGCTAAGTCACTGGCAGTAAAGGTATTGCCGGTAACGAAAGGGGCCGTGCCGCCGCCCTGCAATTTCATGTGAACGGTTTCGGGTATGTCTCCGTAATCGAGAGAAACCAGACTGACGGCAAAAGTCCCTATCCCTCTGAACTGATGGGATAGCACCATCGAATAATACTGAATATCGGCAATCCATCGCACACTGTTGAACTGAATACTGCTTTGTTCGACCTTGGTCAGGATTGCCGGGCTGCCAAAAACAACATTGGCGTTCGGATTGACGGTGGTCATAAAGGAACCGCCCAGGGCCGCCTGACGCGGATCGCCGTTGATTTTCAGAAATTGCCAGCCGGATTGCCCCCCCCTGACAATCTCACGCGGTTCTATCCCGGACTGCGCCAGGACCGGATCGGTTTTGATGAACCCGATCAATATCGTTAACCAGAGAACAGTGAAAATATTTTTCCTGCACATTATCATATCGGTCTTATGTCTTTCATTTAATGATTGCAAATTTTCCAATATAAGTCTCGTCTTTATGCCCCGGAACCTGGGACTCCACCAGATAGATATAAATTCCCGGCGCAACCCCCAGCGCCCAGGTCGTCAGCTGGTAATCCAGATTGGTGACACTGCCCCAGGCGGCCGAACCGCTGCCGTCATTGTGATCTATTTCTTTAATCAGATCGCCGGCCAGCGTGTAGATTTTGATTTTGGCATAACCCGGTAATCCGATAAACTCGATCCGGTTTTGTTCGCCCTGCCCGGTCAGACCGCTGTGCTGTTTGAAGGGATTCGGGACGACATAAACATTTTTCGGAAATTTTTCATTGGCAATGATATAAGGATAAACCGGGAAGCGGTTGTTGTTCACTTTGCCGCTTTCATTGCCGTCGGTATCATAGCTGGTCACAGTGTAATACAGACCGACCGAGCCGGACACATCCCAATCTTCGTAATGCACTTTATTATTTTGAATAACCGCCGAGTCTTTGGGTATATCGGCGATCAATTGCCACGGTCCGATAGTAAAATAGGTCGAGCGGTAGATCCGGTATCCGGCAAAATCATTGATTCCGGTGGCCGGATCCTGGTAGGTATCCGGGATGGGCGGCCATTCTATACTGATATAACCTTTTTCAGCGGTTAATGTCAGACTGTTTTCCCCGTCGGTGGGAGTCATCGGCGGATGTTTCTCCGGGATCAGACTCTGAGAGTAAAGACGTTTGGCCGCCCGGACATTCTTCAATAACGAATCCCGGGAAGCGGTGGCCAGAAGATCGACATTTTCAACACCGCCCTCAACGATCTTAGCCCGATCCATCTCGCCCATGATTTCAGCAAACACAATTTTTTTGGTTTCATAGGGATGAATCGTAAACGGTCCGACGCTGACCATAAACAACGGACTGCGTTCATATTTATTGCCGCCTTCACCGCCGGTTGCCCGGGCTTCATCCCAGGACGTTCGCGGTTGCTGATGAGTCATGACGGTTTTAAAACGGGCCGGTTCATCGACAGTATAGATAAAAATCCGATCTTCGAGCGGCGCTCCGGTCTCTCCGCTTTTGGAACCATATTCCAGAATATTCTGGTAAACATTCCCGTCGGCGGAATCCAGTACGATCGCCGTAAAATAGCCAGGAGCATCTATTTCATGTTCGATTGAGTTGGGTTTGTAAATATCGCGCGCATCGCCAATGTCACCCCGTTCCGGCCCGACCCCGAAGCTCCACTGCACCGGACTTTCATCTTCCCAGTTAAAACTGCGGTCGTCGTAAAAATAGAATAGTTGCAGATTGGGATCCCAGCCGTATTTTTCATCGCCCTTGGTTCCCGACCGGATCGTAAAGTACAGGCTGTAGCGCATTCCAAAATAGACATCGGTCAGATCGGAAAATTTCTTATTGGTAATTTCGACTTCGTGGATGATGAAGTCGTCATAATCCGGATAACTCCAGACCCGGCTAGTACGCCGGATATCGACGGAAAGACTATAAATGTAATGCGCTCCGGTCACGATTTCTTCACCAAGCAAATTGGGATCGGCCAGATTATAATTGGGAGTAAGTAACGCCTCCTCCGTCGCGAAAATATCCTCGCCGGATGGGAAATAGCGCGAGTCCAGCGAATAGGCATATTCCACATTCTTGCGAACTCCATAAATGGCATAACCCACCGCTCCGGCATAGTTCAGAACATCGCTGATATCGGTTCCCTTGGAGTAGCCCGGATAATCCAGAGCGTGATAGGCATTAACCGGCTCGGTCGGATCGCCGGACTGCAGAGAATTCCAGATCGTTGCCCAAAGTTTGCCGCGTTTCAGGGTCTGTTTGGTCCAGCTGACCTGGGCCGGTAGTTCGTTACTGCAGATCAGGATCAATCCGCCGATTAACAATCCACGCCATAGAAGACGGCTGACTGATATTTTAAACCAAAATCTATTTTTCATACTCATCTCTAACCTAAAAATCCATTTTTAGCTGGAAATAAATCTGGCGCGGCGGAACTTCATAGGTGTACCATGACCAGACATTCGGCTCTCCTGAAAAACTGCTCTTCGGTAAGCGATCTTCCAGCGACAGATTACTGTTCTGATGATAATATTTCAGGTCGTCACCGTATAAGCGGCGCAGAAATTTATTGTTGAACAGGTTGCGAATATCGGCGCTCAATTCCAGTCGGGTTTGTCCGACCTGAAAACCTTTAGCCAGTTTCAGGTTAAACTGATAGATGTTGAACCAGCGGCGGTTATTTTCGCGGGTGGAAAGATCTCCCGGCGCGTGATAGGTATAAGGATCGCCGCTCCGCCACCAGAAGAAGGAATACAGATGCCAGTCTCCCAGTGGTTTAATCTGTAGTATTTTCGGGCCGTAATTAGGTGCGGTATCGAAGCTGATCCAGCCTTTGACTTTCTGAAAACCGCTCCAGATGCCCTTCTCCGAATTCAAACCGATCGGCAGATTGATAAAGATCGAACCCGGTTCATTCAGGCGGGAATAGCCGACCTCGCCGCTGGAGTTCCAGTAAGTATCGAAACTACCGCCGAAATTTAAGAAGCCGGGAAAACGGGTATCTAACTTAATCTCGACGCCGCGGGTGTCCGAATAACCGCCGTTACTGACCATGAAAGCCTTGGTGGCTGTGTAGTCTTTGGCATACAGTCCGGTAATGACCGAGGCTTCCGCATCGGAGTCCTTGTAGTAGCCGGAAAATTTGATCAGAAAACGCTTCAGCAAGACATAATCGACACCCAGTTCGTACTGAATACTGCGTTCGTAGGTCAGTTTGGGATTACCGTAAAAACCCTGCCATTCTTCCATATAGGTTATCTGCTGAAGGGTGTCATTGGAAGCGAACGGATCCAGCATGGTGCTCATGTCTTCCGTATAATTCACGAACGGAAATCCGAACATTTTCGACCAGGATGGACGCTGATAGAAATGTCCGTACGAAAACCGCAGTATCGATTTATCGCTGATCGGATGCGAGATACTCAGCCGTGGTGCGACCCGCCATTGCAGTTTGGTCGGCGTGGTTTCGGGATCACCGGGAATTCCCTGCGGCTGATTGGGATTGTGGCCGGGAGTTGACAGTTCGATCGCTAACGGATCATACATATTGGCTGAAGCGTTGCGATTCTGGTTGAAAAAGTCCAGGCGCAGACCGGCGTTTAAAATAATGCCGGGATATTCCATCAGATTCTGGATATAAGCGTGCCCTTCGTAAGGTTTTCCGGCAAAGACATTGAGCAGATTCCAGCGTCCGCCGCCTTCATAGGAAGCCATGAAATGCTGAACGTCGAAATCATATTTTTTATATCCGACTCCGAATTTCAACTGCTGGTTGGTCAGGTACTGGTTGGTGTAATCAAAACTGAATTGCTTGACGGTACACTCGTTCTTGTCCCAGGCATGGAAATAGCCCTGTTTGCGAAAATTTGTGACCATCAGGTAAGTATCGTCCCGCCGCGACCAGAGACTATCCGAAGTCACCCCGTACCGGTCGGAACGGTTCATATTGTCGTATAAATAGGATACGATCACGCGGTAAAAAGCCCGCTCGCTGAGAGAGTGGGTCAGACGAGCGTATGCCTGATTCCATTTCCGTAGTTCCGGGTAATGATCGTAGATCACTCCCAGCGGATTATATTTATTTTCTGCGTACGGAGAAGTCACGGTCGCCGCCGAAATCCATTGATATTCCTGGGCATTTTCCCAGGAATCAAAATTAGTCCCATCAGGGTCGGCGCTTTCATAGCCGCCGAAAAATCCACCGACCCTGAGTTTTAAACTGGGAATGATACTGTAATTCAAATATCCCTGGACATTATACTCGGGATTATAAGGAATTCCCTGCGGAAAGATATTGACTCCCTTTTTATAACGTCCGGATAACATGAAATTGAGGTTTTTGAAAATCCCGCCAAATAACGTGGCTTCATAATCAAGTTCATCACGTTTGGTATAATCGGCCTGATCCGCATTGGGGGTAATCTGGTTCCGCCAGGCCGTCAGCAGAGCCTGCGGATCCTGTCCGTAATACGCGCTGATCGGATTTTCCGATTGAGCAGTCCAGTATGTGAGATTGTAGTAAGTATAATCGTAATTATCCTTACTGTACATATTCCGTCCGAAATGATATTTCCCGGCCGGTCGCAGACGGGTCTGCACGGTCCCGTGGATTCCCTCCGAAGACATCTTTTCCACAACGTTGACAACGGCGGCCCGGGCTTCTCCGTATTCGGCGCTGTAACCGCCGGTCAAAACGGAAATTTCCTGAACGGCCGACAGGTTGAAACCGGTGAAATTATCGGAAAACAGTCCGCTGTTGACACTAATGTCATTCAGCATATAAACCATCTGAACCTGAGAGTCTCCCCGGTAGGTTCCCTGGAAAATTCCGGATTGGGTTTCCAGGACATCCTGAACCGAATGGATCGGTTCTTTCAGGAATTCATCGCTGGAAGCTACCTGCTTGCTGCCGGTTGAACCTTTATCGATCAACGGTGCCTGAGCTGTGATTGTAACAGCCGTACCTTCGATGACAGTCGGATTCAGACTTACTTCCATCCAGGTAGTGTTATCGCTGCGCACGGCTACCCCGATTTCGGATACACTCTGATAACCCATATAATTCACGACGATCGTGTAACTGCCGGGGTGAACATTCAGGATGACAAACTGGCCGTTCTGGTCGGTCGAACTGCCCATGACCGTTTTATCGATCAGGACGTTGGCTCCGATCAGCGGCGCCCCCGTGATTTTATCGGTGACCCGGCCGATAATTTTGCCATCATTGGCGGCTAATAAAGCCAGCGGTAACAAATAACATACCAAGATTAAGCCGGCTTTACGGAACTTGACGATTGCTTTCATATCCTCATTTCAATTAATGCGTTTTGAATTCTGACAATTTATCTGCTCTACTATCCGTGAATAGTAAAAATCGAAGAATCCATTTTAAAAGAAATGTTACTTACTTTAAGAGGATCATTTTCTTCGAGACAGATTCATCTCCGACTGTCATGCGGTAAAAATAGAGACCGTTGGGAGCCAATTCTCCGTTCGCGATGGTGCTATTCCAATCGACCTGATAATTTCCGGCCGGCAGTTTGGCATTCACCAGCACGCGGACCAATTGTCCGAGGGTATTGTAAACCTCAAGTTTTACGGTCTGCATACCTTCCGAGACAGTGAATTCAATGGTCGTTTTGGGATTAAAGGGATTGGGAAAGTTCTGCGCCAGTTTGAAGGTTAATGGCATCTCTTCGGATTCATCAATAGCCGTAACCAGGTCGTTCCGATAGACCGTCAGGCCGCCTTCTTTTTCAGCCACATAAGCCAGGCCATTGACGACATAGACGCCGCGGGCGGTATTCGTGCCGTCATAAAAGGCTACTTCGACCGGATTGGATTTGTCGATAATGTCGAAAACGCGCAGCCCGTTGGTTTCGGCATTGGCATAAGCGTAATTACCTTCAACAAACACGGTGCCGTCCCAGCTGCCACCGGTATAGGCTTTGCCCAGGGTAACCACATTGCTCAGATCGGAAATATCATAGATCCGGAGTGTATCGTAATCATGGATATAGGCATAATTACCGCTGATGCAAAATTCACCGGTTCCGGTGGTCAGGATTATCGAATCCCGCAAAGCCGGAGATTCCGGACTGGTAATGTCAAACAGGTAAACCTTGTCCCAGGTGCTCTGTCCCATGACATTTCCATCGGCTGCCACGCCTTCACCATAGAAATTCGATACGAAGGACACTAAGGTCGGAGCATTGGCGGTTGTGGCATTGATAATGGCAACACCGAGGTTGCGGGTCGCGGCATAAATGTAATTACCGGAAATGGCAATATCATTCACCGTTCCTCCGGTCAGGGATGTAATCGAATCGATCGCGGCCGGATTGGCAACGTTCAACACCAGTACGCCACCAGCCCGGTTGGCCACAAATGCAATGTCGTCTTTCATTATGATTTTGCGCGAACTGCCGGTAGTCTCGATATATCCAAGCTCGCTCATGACGGACGGATTGGAAACGTCCAGAACTCTGACTCCGAAATCACCGTAAGCGACATAGGCTTTCGATTCCTTAATGATAGAGCTGTAGGCAATGCCGTCAGCCGGGGCCAGAACATTGACTTTGCCCGAATAATTCATGCCGGCGCTGGCAGCCGAAACATCAACTGCTCCGAGTCCCGACACTTCGGCCGTAAAAATATGACCTTTTGTTTGTTCGCCTATGGTGATGGCTCCGTAAGATACTTTCCGTAAACTTCCCTCTGTAAGAAAAGTCTTGACCAGAGTCGGAGCTGAAGGAGTGGAAACATCGATGACGGTCAAGCCGAATTCACGGGATGCGATATATCCGAAATTACCATCGAACATGACATCGGCATTCTTGGGATTCGCAAAAGTCGTGACATAGACCGGCGTGGATACATTTGACACGTCCACAACATCAATACCTGTTCCCCAGGCGCAAACATAAACATAATTGGAAATGGCTTTGGCATCCTGAATCCAGTCACCGCCCGAATTGGCATAGGAACTCAACAATACCGGAGCGGTCGGCGTGCTGATATTGAATATCGAAAGATTGGCACCGTTGGCTAAAATCGCATACGGCGGATTTAAATTGACGCCCTCGGCATAACCCGATCCGGCTCCGGCTATTGTGGCTACACTGGTGGGATTGGCCGGATTGCTGATATCAACCACCTGCAAACCGGCTCCACCGGCGGCAACATAGGCATAATTACCACTGACGGCCACACCTTCTCCGTAACCGGCTAAGGCAAATCGTGCCGTCAGAACCGGACTTACCGGATTGGTAACATTCACAATATTGAGGGATGTACCCGACACGATACAGTAGGTTTGTCCCGAGATCGTAGTCCAGACAATATCCTCTACCATGTCGTCCAATATCATCGTGGAGGCCGCATAGGGAGAAGCCGGGTCCTCGAAACTGGTAATGCATAAAACATTCCCGCATCCGTAATAGACCAGATCTCCGAAATTCGATACGGCTCTGATTTCGCCGCCCCCTTGACCCCAGTTACCCAACATGGTCATGTTGTCTGAGGTCTGAGCGGTCAGCGCACTAAAAGACAGGAACAGGATTCCGGTCAGTAGCGCGATGATAAAACAATAACTTTTTTTCATGGCAATATCCTCCTTTATGGTTTTATTCATTCTGATAAATAACAATTTCCGTTTCTATCATTTTTCAATAGTCCCGGATATCGATTAAACTGTGAGTTCCAATTTTTTAACGGATTTACGAATAATCAACTTGGTTGGTAAAATGATGCCCTCCACCATTGGTTTGCTTTCGGATTTCATCTGGGAATGTAATAAGGTGAAGGCTATCTGTCCGATTTCGGAAGTCTGCTGAGCCACTGTGGTCATCGGAGTAACCAGATAATCAGAGTAAGGCTGATCATCAAAAGAAATCATTGAGATATCGTCGGGGATTGTTAATCCCTCTTCCAGTATCGCCCGCATCGCCCCCAGTGAAATCAGGTTACTGGCAGAAAATATTGCTGTCGGCCGGGTCTTTCGGCTAAGCAGGATCTTGGCTCCGATATAGCCATCCTTCTTCCCGAAATTTTCTCCTACAATCAAAGATTCATCCAGGGGAATATTTGATTTTTTATAAGCATCCCGAAATCCGCGTACCCGGTTGATATTGACCGAGGTGTTAATCCTACCCTGAATACAACCAATCGAGTGATGATTGTTTTCGATGAGATAACTGACGGCTTCAAAGGCGCCTTTGTAGTTATCCGAAATAACGTAAGAACATGCCAGTTCTGGAAAATAGCGATCCACGATTACGATCGGCAGACCACTGTTAACAATCGCCCTGAGGTGATCGGAATCTTCACCGATCGGGCACAGGATCAGACCATCCACTTTGCGGCTCTGTAACAGATGGATCGATTCAATCTCCATCTGGGTATCTTCCTGGCAATCCGAAAGGATGGTTGAATAACCGTATTTGCGGGCATTTATCTCTATATATCGCGCTATCGTAGAAAAGAAAGGATTGGAGATATCCGGAATTATGAGCCCGATCGTATTGGTACGACGGATGCGCAGACCGCGGGCCACCTGATCGGGGACATAACCCATTTCGGCTGCGACCTTAAAAACCGCATCGGCGGTCCGTTTACTGATCCGGTATTTCTCTGCCTGGCCGCTCAGTACCCGCGAAACCGTCGTAATGGATACTCCGATTTTCGCAGCCACATTTTGCATAGTTTTCTGGTAATTTCGAATCACTTTTCCCGTCCCAACAGCCTTACCTCAATTTTAATAAACGTTGCGCAATCGTTTGTCTTAATCTACAAACGAGTGATGTCTTTGTCAACAAATTTTTTCTGACAAAGTCAATAATTTTTATTTCTACAAGGACCATACGAGTATTTAACTGACGATCATCAAGTGGTATTGGGCAATCTTAACAAATATTTTAATGATCGTAATATAGTGTCTCGTAAAGCACAATCGTTTATGCAAGGAATCTGAGAGGATGCCTGTTTCAGGTAGATCCATGTTTTTTCGTCTTGTTTTAAATCGGTATGAGTTCTAAGTGTTGTCTTTAAATGAAAAACCTATTCAATAGATGTTTCGTTGTGCTGAACATCTTAAATGATGCAAAGCTCATAGCCAAGCCGATTCCCGCCAGATCGGGGCGATCATCATGTAACGGTTCAATTGCTTCTGCCAGCGTCCATTACAAAACATCTGAATCCGGTCATCGTCGATCGGCGGCACCCGGTTCAGTTCACCGCGCCCGGCCATATTCGACTGCCCGATCAACAAAAAGGTCTGTCTGTGTGGCATTATTACTTCTGACTTGTTCATGTTCCTCAATCAAACTTTTTCCGATTATTTCTCATTCTACTGTGAAAATCAACATTTACTTTCTATTATTTAAAATAGACCTACGCCTTTGGAATTTCAAAATATTTTCGGCTGAGCGCCGCATTATTAGAGATACTCCGGATGTATTTCACGGTTCAAGGATAAAAACAACAGAGGAATGTCATCCTTAGTTTTGATCGCGGGATTTACTGCTCCGGAAGAAATGTTTCATTTTTCTGCTTCGGGAATATCTATTGGATATTCCCGTCGTCGGAAAAGTACTGCATTACCGCTTATAATTGTCTTCGGAGGCGTGATCCGGTTATTCTTACAAATCCAGAACCGTTCGGATACTTCGAGTCACTTCAGTATAAGAATATGGTTTATTAATAACTTTTTTCACTCCGATTTTGGTCATTTCAATTATAATGTCCGGTTCAATGAAACCGCTCGCCAGAATTATCTTCATTGCGGGATTGATAGAATTAATCCGGCGAACCACCTCGTCGCCATTCATTTTGGGTAAACCAAAATCAGACAACACAACGGAAATTTCTTTTTGATGCTGAGAAAAGAGAGCAATTCCCTCTTCACCATCGCTGGCAGACAGTACTTTATATCCTTTGGACGTCAAGAAATTCTGTAACATTTCATTAAGCATTTCTTCATCTTCAATAATCAGAACGGTTTCTGTTCCGCCCGGCAGATCGGTTTCATCTGAGAGTATCGGTTGATCCGATAAAAGGATAGATTCATCAACGGGAAAATATACATTGAAGGTTGTGCCCTTTCCGGGCTCACTTTCCACCTCGATGGCGCCGTGGTGATTCTCGATTATGGAGTATACGAGTGCTAATCCTAATCCGGTTCCCTTGCCGGGTCCCTTGGTGGTAAAAAATGGATCGAATATTTTCTGTTTGGTCAGCGGATCCATACCAATTCCCGTGTCGGAAATTCGTATCTCGATGTAATTCCCGGCCGTCATTTTCGGATATTTGAGGATCAGGGAGGTGTTTTTTTTAAAGGCTGTAGTAATGGAGAGAGTACCGCCCTGCGGCATAGCATCCCGGGCATTGACGCAGATGTTCATCAATACCTGATGTAGCTGAGTAGAATCCGCGATTATAAAGGGAAGATTTTCCTGCTGTCTGACGGATAAATCAATGACCTTCGGAAATGTTTCCTGTATTAAACTTACAATTTCGGAAATAAGCAGATTAACGTCCACGGATTGAAATTGGGTTTCGGTTTTTCGGGCGAATGTCAGGAGCTGTTTCACTAAGGCTGAACCGCGTTGTCCGGCTTTTGAGATTGTATTGAAACATTTTAATAATTGAGATTGATCCCTGGCGGATTTTTGCCCGATATAAGAATAACCCAGTATTATCTGGAGTATATTATTAAAATCGTGGGCGATCCCGCTGGCCAGAGTACCCAGACTTTCAAATTTCTGGGATTGGAGAAGCTGACGTTCCAGCTCGAGACTTTTTTCCTCGGTGGATATAAGTTCCTGTTCGGCGAGTTTGCGTTTCTTTTCCTGGCGATCTCTTTCCAGTCGGGCATTCAAAATTGGCGAAGTGAAGTTGGCAATATTTCCCAGTAATTTCTCGTCATTTTCCGTAAAACCCTCTTCCTTATTGGCGAGAGAGATTATTCCGATCGTTTCATTTCTGTATATAATCGGAACTGTAAGGAAATTATTAATTTTTATGTGACCTTCAGGAATGTGAAAGGGGCCGTTCGACGAAAAAATTCTTTTTTCACGAATCGCTTTTCCCCAGAGGCTGTTTCCCCAGGAATCCATCGGAATTACCGTAGATTTACCTGGTATCAGTGATCCTTCCTCGGCATTTCTGGGCAGACTGGGAGCCACGAGATCACCGTTTTCTCCGATATATCCGAAAATCCCGAACCGGTTATTCAGCGCCTTTTGAACAATCGCCAACACTTCCGCATACATTTCATCGTCGGAAATGGTAAGAAAGACATTCGCAATCTGATTCAGAATAGTCTTCTCTTCTTCCGAATGTTTAAGGGTATCTTCGGCCTGTTTGCGCTTGGTGATGTCACGGGCAACATGGATGCAGCCAATCATCCGACCTTCAGATTCGAAGATCGGGGAGGTACTTACTATAAAATCGCCTCCCAGACTTTTTTCACTTACCTCGGCGATATGTTCCTGCCGATCGGTCAATGATTGCACATGCGGACAAAAAGAAGGTGGTTTTTCTGTACCGTGGATTACTTTGTAGCAGATTTGTCCGACACACTGATCAGGTGTGAGGTTCAACCGATCAGCCATAGCCTTGTTGACTTGAACAATATGAAAGGTGTTATCCAGAATTGCGACCAGATCAGGTACCGCATGAAAAGTTCTTTCCCAATATTCTTTGGCGCGATGTACGGCTTCCTCCACCTGCTTATGTTCGGTGATATCTATCCGTACACCCACCAAACGCATTGGTTTACCTTCCTTATCCTTCTCAACCGTACTGCCGATAACGTTGTGCCACCGGTAGGAACCATCGGCATGCTGCATTCTGGCTTCATACTCGTACATAGCATCGAGACCGGTCAGCACGCGATCGATTTTTTCTGCGACAGCCGCTCTATCGTCCGGGTGTACTCTCTTCAGCCATACCGTCCGATCAGAAGGCCCTGCCACTGGTTCATACCCCAGCATGCTATAATATGTCGGCGACGCAAACCAGATATCATTTTTCACATCCCAATCCCAAACGCCGATCTGGGTGACTTCCATTGTCACCCGCAACCGTTCTTCGCTTTCCCGGAGCGCTTCCTCTGCCTGCTTGCGTTCGGTAATGTCGCGCACGAGGGCGAGATTGTAGGCTCGGCCCTCGAATTCAAAATAGTTGGTGTTGACCTCGACCGGGAAAATCCGGCCGTCCTTTGTTCGGTGGCGGCTTTCGAAACTCAACGAGCGGCGCGCCTTAAGTTCGTCCCAGTGAGCCGGCCAGCGTTCCATTGGGAAATCCTGATCGACATCCGGCACACACCGGTCAAGTAATTCTGCGCGGGAGTAATTCAGGACGCGGCAGGCTTCTTCATTTACAAAATGGAAACAGGCTTTTTCGTCAATGAGAAAGGCGGCCTCGCGCACATTATTCAGGGCAAAACTCAACAGAGCGATATTTTGTTCCGCGCGCTTCCGTTCGGTGATATCCTGAACGGTTCCAACCGAACGGACAGGTTTGTCATCCTCATAGAAAGTCTCGCATTGCTCATGGACAAACTTGATTCGTCCATCAGCGAAAAGAAGACGGTGGTCAATAGTATAAGGAGTGTGGGTTTTCAGTGAGTTGGTATAGGCGACATTGACCGCTTCGCGATCATCCGGATGAATCGCATCGAGGAACGCTTCATAAGAAGCGCCAAATTTTTTCGGATCGATCTCGAACATTCGATAGATTTCATCGGACCAGGTCAGAACATTGGTTTTCAGGTCCAATTCCCAGCTGCCAATGTGAGCGATGCGTTGGGCTTCATTGAGCCGCATGGCTGTGTTTCTGAGAGCCTCCTCTGCCTGGTTGCGTTTGGTGATATCGCTGAAGAAGCCTACGTTACACTTTCTCCCGTCAATTATCATCGACGTTGTACTTATATCCGCATATAATATAGAGCCATCCTTTCGTAGACACGGAATGTCTGCCGCAATTGTTTTTTCACCACGCGCCTGAGCCATGAACTCACCCAAAACCCGGGCCAAATCCTTTTCCGGATGAATATCACCGACTTTCAATTGCTCGATTTCTTCTTTTGTATATCCTAACATGCGACATTGAGCTGGGTTGGCATAAATGAATTTCTTGGTTTCAATATCTGCGACTAATATACCTTCCGCGGCATACTGAAACAGAGTCCGGTAGCGGGTTTCACTTTCTTGCAATGCTTCCTCTGCCCGCTTGCGCTCTTCCAGCGCATTTGCAAGCTTGATATTGCTATAACTGAGATTGCCAATCATTCCCGCAAATGCGGCGTAGAACGACATGGTCGCATTGACCAATTCCCGGCTCCATCGAGGAACCCGATCAAGCGCTGCAAGGTATTCCTGCTCATTGAATCCGTAACGGCGGGCTTGCTGACGGAAGGCTTCATAATCGGGGATTTCGTCATCTAACAGAAATTGTCCCAGGAAAATATTACCTACATGCCTTTCGCCCAACATAATAGGTGTGGCTATATCCCACATATTGTTCTTACACCGATACTGTTTGAAAGTACCGGGCAGAACATTACGGCTAAGTTCAAGATCGCTTTCGATACACAAACGACAGGACTCAGGATTAGTCCGGTGAAATTTCATACAGATATCCTGCCAACCGGTGCCGACTAATACCTTACCGTTAAGATCAATGATACCTATGCCAATGTGGGTCACTTGGTACAACTCATCCATCAACTTTTGAATTTTCTCACAGTCAATAATATCGGAGAGTTCTAGCATACTGATATCAACGTCAGGAGAAAGGATAGTATCAAGCTTCCGCCGAACTCGGCGTTCGCTTTCTTGTAATGCTTCCTCTGCCCGCTTGCGTTCGGCAATTTCCCAAGCCAGATCAGCAAGTAGTGAAACGGCCCCGACGTCTTGTTGATTATAATCCGTACTCTTATTCCCAACCCCCAGGATAGCGGTTATCTTTTCGCCACGCAATACGGGCACAACAAGTTCGCGGACAACCATGGCATGGCCTTCGGGCATCCCTTTACGATGCGGCAGGGCCGCATAATCATTATGAATAACAGGTTTGTGTTGGTATACACAATCGACCCAAACGCCGGCCTTCGATATCGCATAATGTGATCCTTTCCCTGCCGCTTTGCAGAATTCGGCTTTCGTTCGGGTTGACCAATTTTGTAGCGTAAGCGATTCTTGGTCATCATCGACAAAATGGTAGAAACCGATAAGACTGCCGGTTAATTTCTCGGTTTCATTCAGGGTTTCTTCTAGTAATTCATCTAATGAATGCGTCGTTGAAAACTGGATTAAGTGCAATCTTGCTACGTTTATTTCCTGATTCCGTCTGCGTTCAATCCGATTACGTAAGGTCACGACGCCAAACGCCAGATCGCCTGCCATTTCCTTCATCAGATTCATTTCTTCTTCGGTAACGGCGTTTGATTCGGTTGAATAGATCAGGAGAACCCCGAACACATTGGCATTTTCGTCTTTAAGAGGCAGGGCAATTCCGGAACGGTAGCCTCCTTTCAAAGCGTCATTTCGCCAGGGTTGCATATTTGGTTCGGTTTCAAAGTCCTGAACGTATACAACTTCGCCGCTTCTCACCGCGATCCCGGCCGGTCCCCGGCCACGCTCATCTTCTTCTGACCAGGACAGTTTTGCTTTTGCGATATATCCGCTGTCAAATCCGGCCCAGGCAACCGGCCGAATCGCTTTGGCTTTGTCATTTTCTTTATATCCGACCCAAACCAAACGATAGCCGGCTTCCTTGACAATTACATTACAAATATCGTCTATCAATTGTTGTTCATCCGTCGCCCGCAACAGAATCTGATTGCAGAGACTAACGGTTCTAAAAGCACGGAATAAATGTTTTAGTTGCTCTTCCGTTTTTTTGCGTTTAGTTACGTCATTTACGCAAATAAAGAAATATTCCACCTCGCCATTTTTATCCAAAATCGGCTGAATTATCCAATCCCAATAGCTGATACCTGGTTCGGCCGGAACCAGAGCAGAAAATGGTCTTGCTTCCACCTGGCGCTGTTGCTTTGATACAGAAATCTCATTCAGTATTTCCGTCGTTTCAGAGACCTGTTTCTTGTCATTTGGGAATAAATCAGAATATTGAAGTCCGGTAAAATCTCCAATTTTCATCTGAAATAGTTGAGCCCAGCCATTATTTACCTGTATAAATCTGAAATTTCGATCCAAGAGAAACAGACAAACATTAACCTGATTAAAGAAGGTATCATTTATTATTTCCAGTAAATTTTCTGATTTTTGTAATGACGGTTTCAATGGCTTTGGTGACACCATAAATATTTTACCTTCATTTTTTTAGATTTTTTCTCTTTCTCTCTCATATTACAATATAATGTTCCGATAATTAATAATCAATTCGGGAAATTGTCAGTTGTATTGAAAGATTTTGTGACGAGGTTGATCCGGTGAAATTTATTTTACTATAATATTATCAGCAGGGCGATGAAAACTTACCGTTTTATCGTACACGCCCGATCCATCCCGGGTTTTTCATCGCTGGTAAATTTACATGAAAAAAGCCCCCGGTTTGATTTCCCCGGGGGCTTGGTTATTTTCAGATTAATCGTCGGTGCTCAGGACGCGCTTGATTTTCCGATTTCCATCCGGATACGGAAAGGATCCGCGCCTTTCAGACCGCGGACGCGGCAGCTCAGAGCGTCAAACAGATCGCGTTGCTTCCGATAGAGCGGAATATTGGCTTTGATCGGTTGCTTGCGCCGTTTTTCATCCAGAACTACAAACGGCTTGACGATCTCGGCAATGCCGACCGCCTCGCCACGGGTTTTACTCCAGCTCCAGGCGGCGTGCAAAGCGGCACCCAGGGCGGCGCCTTCGCCTTCGACCGGAACCGTCTCGGCTTCGAAAATATCGGCAATCGTCTGACACCAGGTATCCGAACGGGTCAGTCCGCCGGTCAGGCGAATTTCCCTGACCTCGACCGGCATACGCTTGAAACCGGTATAGAGATTAAGGATATGACCTTCAATGACGGCCCGGCATAGCTTTTCCTTCGTGAAATCAGCCAATCCAAAGCCGAAATACAGGGGTGCGGCCAAAGGTACATCAGGCGTCCGTTCACCTTCATACCAGGGAATCAGCACCCGGCCGTTATTCGCGGCCGGCGTTTTATCTAAAAGATGATCGAACTCGGCATGCGACATACCGTATTGCTTCAGAATTTCGTTATAACCGTTGGCGAGATTGGAGACGCACAGCAAAGGCAAATAATGACCGGTGCTGTCGCAAAAAGCGGCGATTTCACCGGTCGGATCGATATAAGGTTTTTCCATAAAGGTATAAGCCGTTCCACTCGTCCCCAGACTGATGGTGACGATTCCCGGTTCGACGTTGCCGGTACCGACCGCGCCGAACATATTGTCCCCGCATCCGGCATCGATCAGGCAGTCCACCGTAAAACCGAATCGTTTTACAAGGTCGGGAGCGATAGTTCCGATGGTCCGCCCGGAAGGTTCGATGGCCGGCAGTTTGCCAGCCAGATCCGGGGCGATCGCCTGAATAACCTTTTGCGACCACTGATCATTTTTCGGATTCCAGAGCGCCATGCCCGAGGCATCCCCGGGTTCCATAACCCGCACCCCGCCGGTCAGATACCAGTTGATATAATTATGCACCAGAAACAGGGTGGATGTTTTCCGATAAGCATCCGGTTCATGGCGCACCATGTGGAAGATTTTAGCGGCGGTATAACCGGTGCGCTGGCTGTTACCGACTTCGGCGATCATATTGTCCAGCCCGCCGATCTTTTCGGTCAGGATTTCACATTCTTCGAGAGTCGAGAAATCGTTCCAGAGTTTACTTCGGGAACGGGCCAGATTGCCTTGCGCATCCAGCGCAACCAGACCATGCTGCTGCCCGGATACGGCAATACAGCCGATCTGATTCATGGCGATCCCGGCTTTGATTGCATTAGTGAAAACCCGGTCGACGGCTTCGATCCACATTTTCGGATCGGATTCGGAAACACCTTCCGCCATTCCCTGCATCACGCCATTCTTGGTGCCGTAATGCGGCAGGTCAGCGTCGTAGTTGACCGAATTCACGAAGACGAGTTTACTGGCTTTCAGGTCAATGATCACGAGCTTGGTGCTCTGGGTCGATACATCCAGACCGGCGAATAATTTACTCACGGTATCTCTCCTGCTTTTTATCGGATATACCGATTGATGAGGCTTTCGTACAATTCCTGCTTGCCGCTGATCATTTGCGGTTCGCCCATCTCGACCGCCAGTTTCGCCAGATCAGCCAATCCCAGCTGGCCTTTTTCGAACTTGGCACCGTTGCCGGAATCGAAACTGCCGTAACGTTCCTTGCGCATCTTGAGAAAAGCGGATTTTTCCAATACATCATTAGCGATCAGCAAACCGCGCGCCATCGTATCCATCGAGTAAATGTGTCCGATGAAAATATCTTCCAGGTCGGTGGAACTGCGACGGTTCTTGGCGTCGAAATTCATGCCGCCATGTCCCATTCCGCCATTCTGCAGAAGGATCAGCATCAGTTCGGTGGCGTCATACAGATTATGCAGAAACTCATCGGTGTCCCAGCCATTGAACGGATCACCCTGGTTAATATCCAGACTGCCGAACAGTCCGGCGTCGCAGGCCGTCTGGACTTCATGAGCGTAAGTATGTCCGGCCAGAGTGGCATGATTGTTCTCGATATTGATTTTGAAATCTTTCTGCAGGCCGTACTTGTTCAGGAAACCGATCACCGTGGCCGAATCGTAATCGTACTGATGTTTGGTCGGTTCCATCGGTTTCGGTTCGATCAGGAAGGTGCCTTTGAAACCGGCGGCGCGACCGTAATCACGGGCTTTGGTCAGGAACATGGCCATGTGTTCGATTTCGCGTTTCATATCGGTATTCAGCAGCGAATAATAACCTTCCCGGCCGCCCCAGAATACATAGTTCTCACCGCCCAGTTCAATGGTCGCGTCGATGGCGGCCTTGACCTGGGCCGCTACCTGCGGAAGCACGTTGAAGTTGGGATTGGTCGCGGCGCCATTGGTATAGCGTCTGTGCGAGAAGACATTGGCGGTGCCCCAGAGCAGTTTGACGCCGGATTCAGCCTGCTTGGCTTTGGCGAGTTTGACCAATTCCTTCAGGTTTTTCTCGGATTCGGGGACATCTTTGCCTTCCGGCGCCATATCGCGGTCATGAAAGCAGTAAAACGGTACGCCGAGCTTGGTGATAAATTCGAAAGCCGCATCGAGTTTGTCCTTGGCGGCCTGCATCGGATCGCTGGGAACATCCCAGGGAAAAGTAATCGTTCCGGCCGTCCCGAAAATATCGCTTCCGTTGCCACAGAAGGTGTGCCAGTAGGCGATCGCAAAACGGAAATGATCCTTCATCGTTTTGCCGGCTATGACCTTATTTTCATCATAATATTTAAAGGCCAACGGGTTGGACGACTCTGGTCCTTCATAAGAAATTTTCCCGATTCCCTTAAAAAATTCTTTCTTACCAATCAAAACCTGTTTCGACATAACTTATCTCCTATTTTGTTGTTTTCTTTACTTGACTAACGCGATTCATGCTTATTTTACCAGCATCCGTTGTTTTAAATTCGGGGAAAAAGATGCCCCCGAAATCGAATAACCTGATTGACAGATTCATTAAACAGCAACAATTACTCCTTCAAATTTGATACAACTCCCGCTAAACCATAATCCAAAGTATCCGACCGAATCCATCCAGCAATAATTTCACTCACAATAACCTTTCGGAAAACTGGCAACCTTGCTCCGGTCCCCTTTTTCAGATGTTAATTTCAAAAACCGCAAGTTCAGATATAATTGAACCGATTCAATATTAACAATTATTTTCTCTTTTTCAAATGAAAGATTTTTCTGAAGAGCTTTTAGCAACGATTTCCCGACGAGAAAACTATTACCGCAACAGATTCAGTATCTCCGTGCCGGCCAATATTACCAGACCGATGCCATGCCCGTCATTGAGTGGCGCCGGACGGGTGTAGTAATCGTTCAAATCATCGCTGATAGAGGTACCGGTACAAACTCCTTCAATCTGTCCATCAGGACGGATTTTCGTCAGAATACCCTGCCAGGCAAGCAAGGCCACTGACCGATAACCCGGGTCTAAGTAACCCTGATTGATCGCCCGGGCAATCGCATAGGTAAACATGGCCGTGCAGGACGTTTCCAGATACGAATCCTGCTTATCGAGTAATTGGTGCCATAAGCCCGTATCACTTTGATAACGAATGATTCCCTGTACGTGCCGGCGGAATAATGCCAGCAGAGTGTCCTTCCGGGGATGATTTGATGGCAGGTGATCGAGCAGATCGATCTGGGCTAAGATAGCCCAACCATTGGCACGTCCCCAAAAAGCCACTCC
>JAZDEI010000260.1:0-4279 GCA_043808945.1 Fidelibacterota bacterium
GCTGATTTTTATTCTGCTTCCTAATTGGCTGGCCGCCGAAGATTATCGCTGGATCATCACGTATCCGAATGCCACCAACGAATGGAACCGGAAGGTTGCATCCGGAGAGAACAAAGTGGTTCTGAAAGCCCAGTTCATTAAAGTCACCGCAGGCGATTACAATCTGACAAAATTTGCCGTGCGGCCGTTCAGCGACTATACCGATGAATGGTTGATCGACTCTGTGCAGTTATGGAAAAATACGGATAATTACCCGGGAAGCCTGGATCGGGAGAATGATTCATTGATCAGCCAGAAAGATGTTTCAATCAATCCTCAACCCTTGCCTACCAATGCGATAACGTTCGATCTGGCGGGGAGTGAACTCGTTCTGGACGATACGACTACCTTTTTTGTCACAATGATGTTCACTGATTATCATGACCCGACTTCTGATAACCTTGAAATTACCGACCAGAACGGCGCTCAATTCGGAATTACCATCCAAAAAAGTACGACCGATCTGACGGTTACGCCCGGAGCAACAACTTCCAACAGCTGGGCGGGCAGTACGACCATGTACTACGAGTTACGGGCGGTCAACCTTCCGATCGTTGTATATAATAAAAACAAGTCCAGCGCTGAGGACAGCGTGCGGTTCTATCCGCATTACAATACCGTAAGCGCGCTCCCCGCGAATCAGGGACAAATCATGACCGATTTGACTTTTTCGGCATATATCAACCTGCCACATTCCAATTTACAGATTATCGGTGAGGAAGACCGCCTGTCGTATGCTTCCTTTAAAGTCGGCTGGGACAATACCATCCTGCAACTCGACAGTCTGCGTTTCGGTGACATCTGGCAGGGCAAAGCCTACAGTTCCGACGGGAGTGGTTTTGGGCAGATCGAAACCGGTTCCACTCCAAAATACTCCATCGTTCGCTTCGAAGGGCTTGTCTGGGGCGATACCAACTATGTCGATATTGATGAAAACAACCTGGCGATTCTCGATTTCAAAGTCATCAAACCCGGCATTAGCCCCATCTTTCTGTCCGATATTACCGTTATCGATCAATGGGGCATTCCATACCATGTCTACCAAAATCTTTATAACGACACTGAATCCGCGACTCCGCTATATGACGCCTGGGCAAAATTCATTGTCGGCGACGTGGTGGCGAGTGTCAGTGGAAATCTTTACAATGGAATGGGCGATGGACGGGTCAATGCTGACGACATTACTCTTTTCTCCAATCATATCTGGCTCAATCCGGATTCGGCCGATTGGTACGATCGTTTCGACGTCGGTAGCGTCAATTCGCATGATCCGGACGAAATCAGCCCGGACGATACGACGAACTTCTACGATCTGATGGTTTTGGGAACCAATTATTTTCGCAGTTACACCGGCCAATTCGCCCAGAAACGCGCATCCGGCCAAAACCCGCTGACAATCACTCTGCAGGTAGAAAAACCGATTGTCGACGATTCCGAGTATATCGTTAATCTCGACTTGCAGAATCTGGTTCAGCTGGCCTCCGCCCAGTTCAAACTTCGTTTCGACCCGGCCGATATCGAATTTCTCGAACTCCAGCCCGGTGAATTGACGCGAAACGGTTCTCCCGAACACCTGCTGATTTATTATGAACCGTCCCTCGCCAACGGCATTATCGACATCAACTTCCTGGCGCTGACCAATCCGCTCTCCGGCGACGGTGAGTTCGCTACGATCCGCCTGAAGAAATTGGCACCCAGCAAGCTATCACCCGGCGCACCGGCTCTGCAAATTGAATCCGCGGACTGCCGGGATATTGCCGGTCAGCAAATCGCAATGCAAATCGGCGCCTCGGCCGTGATTCTGCCGGAAAAATTCCTGACGTTGACCAATTATCCGAATCCATTCAACGCGACCACCGCCATCCGATTCAACATTCCGCTCGATTTGGCCGGAGATTACATTTTGCGAATCTACGACCTGCGGGGCAATCTTGTCCGGACACTCAGTTCCGGCCAGATGCCAGCTGGCGGATATTACCTGATCTGGGATGGCAAAAACCAGCAAGGCCAGGCGGCCGTCAGCGGGATTTATCTGCTGAGTCTGAAAAGTAAAAACGCGAATCTTATACGCAAGATTACACTGATCCGCTAATCATGGAATTTATTCACCCGGTTTGAGCAAAAATCTTAAAATAAATCGCCTGAAAATAGCGGCCCGTCGGTTGAGTCTCGGCCTGCTTTTACTCTGCGCTTTACCGGCGGTTTTACTCGCTCAATACGGCTGGAATTTCAAGTATCTGACCGACAAAACAACTCACTGGGGACATCTGGCCTCCGGCGACACGCTGGCTATCGCCCGCCTGCGATTCTCCAAAGCGGTGTCAAGCGATCCGACTCAATACCGGCTGACTCACTTTGGTGTGCGTCCGTTGACTAATCATGCGACCTGGCTTGTTGACCGGCTACAATTATGGAAAGACAACGGCGATGGTAAATTCACCCAAAGTGATACTTTTCTAATCGGCCTGGATCCAACTACGATCCCGCCCCAATCGGTGCCGACCAGGGTGGTTTCGGCAAGCATAGATACTACTTTGCAGGATAATCAAATGCTGTTCATCGTCGCAATCGTTCACGACTGGCGTAATTCCGATCCGGATAACATCGAAATCGACACCAGTGCGGCCGGACCGGACGGTGTCTGGTTCAGCGTGGTCGATTCACTCAAGGATCTGGTCGTCACGCCCGACGTCACTAAAAACCTGAATTCGTATTCAATTCAGCATTTTCCAATCCAGGCCAAAAATCTGCCGGTGACGGTTCATAATCCTCATCCGAGTGCGGCTGAAGATGACAGCATTCGGTTGAATATGTTTTATCCGAACTTTACGGCGCGCTCAAGCGCCAGCAAATCTCAGCGGTTGGACGATCTGAGTTTCGCGGCGGACATTTACCTGCCATCGGAGACGGACGGCGAGGAAATGAAACTTGAATCCGCCAAGCTGGATTTCGGTTTCGATAATTCGATTCTTTGTCTCGAATCGCTCGAAGCGGGTGATGTCTGGGGCGCAGATGCCTACTTTTACGTGAGCGATACGCTCTATATGACCGACGAAACGATTCCCGGTCAGCCCAATTACGCCATCTATCACTGTGAATATAGCCTGGACAACAGTCTCACCGACACAACTACCTGGAGAGAATTCAATCACGACACTGCTACGGTCGTCCGGCTGAATTTCAAAGTGCTCAAGCCCGGCATCAGTCCGATTTTTATCATGAATGAAGACCTTCGCGATCATTACGGAATTCGCTACCATACTTATCGCACTTTGCAGAATTCTGCCGAGGCCGATTACTCTCCGACAACCGAAAGTTATGACGGCTGGGCAAAATATATTCTCGGCGACTGGACCCATTCGTCCGGCGGTCGCAAAGCCGGTCTGGAGGAAATCGGGGACGGGCGGATCACAGCGGAAGATATTACCTTATTCTCGATCTTTATCTGGAAAAATCCGAACGAAAGCGACTGGTACGATCGCTTTGATATCGGCTCGGCTGCCACCCATGATCCGGATGAATTAATCCAGGATGACACGACTAATTTTTATGACCTGATGGTGCTCGCGAGAAATTACGCCCGTACCAACAACGGCGCCTTCAACCAAAAAATCGCCGTCGCACCGCCGCATGCAGTCGAACTGATGCATACTGCCGCTAATTCGACCCAGACCCGGTTTACTTTAAAAATCAGTGACGCTGCACGGATCAACGCGGTTCATGCGCGGTTGCATTTCGACCCGGAAAGCACCGGCCTGGCTGGCATTAGCGTGCTGACGAATTCCAGTGCAAAGCCGCTTTTACTATATCCGGACGAATTTGTATCGGATGGCATTCTTGACCTGAATTTATTCCGACTGGATGCGACGCTCGGCATTGACGATCAGATTCTGCAAATCGATCTGAAAAGTCGAAGAGCCACCGAGCCTGTTTTAATATTGGACTCGCTCGAAATCCGTGGCGCCGACTGGTCGGTCAGCGCTTACAATTTCGGAAATCTCTCCGAATCGCAAACAGTAGCCGACGACGCGAACCTGGTCACCTGTTATCCAAATCCGTTCAACAATGCGACGCGCGTGAATTACATCGTGCGGGCCACAGCTGGCGGACGCTACCGTCTAAAAGTCTACGATCTGCTCGGACGACAAATTAATACGCTGGTTGACCAGGATTTGCCTGCCGGCCATTATTCGCTGATCTGGAACGGCGCCGACGAACGGGGCGTGTCGCTCGGCAGCGG
>JAZDEI010000261.1:0-21155 GCA_043808945.1 Fidelibacterota bacterium
GCCATCGAAAAGCATTATGGAAGTCGAACCGCGTTCGGTGCAGAAGAAATTCAAGGATAAGGCCTTCGCGGCTAAAGTCAACCGGGAAGAGATTAAACAGAGTATCGCCGAACTCGGCGTGGACGAAACCGAACATATCCAGCGTGTCATCGACGCTCTGAAAAGTGTTGCGGCAGAACTGGGCTTGGCGGGAAATGTCGGATAAATTTGGAATGTTCTGATAATATAGGGACTCGTCTCTGCAGATGATGTTTTTTCTGCGAACTGTGTTCGCATATTTCAATAATTTGGAAGTTCTGTAATCGAGTTGTTCAAGTGAATTCAACATAAATTATCAGTGAAAAAATATTTACCTTGCATCGAAAACATTCTTTTCTTTAATTAACAAGTGAAGAATATCTGTGGAGAATATTATGAAGTCACTTAAAGCCGTTTTCTCCTTTTTTCTTTTTGTTTTCACGATGTCTCCGATATTTGTTTTCGGTAAAACGACGCTCGCGGTGTATAATTTGAAAGCTGCGAACCTTCTTAACGAAGAAGAAGTAGTAATCCTTTCGAACCATTTGACAGCTCTGATTACTAATAGCGGAAAATACGACGTTCTTGATAGAAGCAGAATGTCCGAAATCTTACAGGAACAAGGATTCCAGCAAAGCGGATGTACTTCCGACGCCTGTGTTGTACAAGCCGGGCAATTGCTGGGAGTACAGAAGATGTTGACGGGTTCAGTTGGCAGATTTGGGAAATTATTTACCATTGAGTTAAGAGTTGTCGATGTTGAGACGGGACGGATTGAATTTTCATCGACCTATTACTACCAAGGGGAAATGGAGCAACTATTAACGGAAGGATTAGCCCAGGGAATAAATAAATTATTCTCACAAATTCCATCTGAGGAACGCGAACAAGTGCCAATTTTCAAATTGCCATCAGGTGAATTGATAATTAACTCATCACAAAAAGATGCCCAAATATACCTGAACAATCAATTGATTGGAACGGCGCCACAAAAGATTGAAAAATTATCATCGGGTAACTACTCAATAAGGGCAAAACTCCTGAACTATTTCGATTTCGACACGACCATATATCTGAATGAATCCGAACAAAAAGAGATTACTTTAAACCTAAAACCTAACTTTGGATTGTTGACTATTCTTGGAAGTCCTATTGGAGCATCTATTTTCCTTGATAGAATTAAAATAGGGGCAATCCCACTACATGATAAAATGTTAAGGCCAGGTAATTATAGATTTGTAGTGAATAACAAGGGCTATAGATCTATTACCAATCTCGTAACTATTAAAAGTGGCGAAAATATTATTAAACGCTGTGAACTTGCTAAAGAAGTGGATGACACATCGAAGAAGGAGCAAGATTTAAAAACAAAATCCTCAGAATGGTCATATAAAATTTATCTCAACGGCGGGTCGATCGAACCATTGGGCAGTTCAGGTACCGGTTCAATATTTGATACGGGAATGAGAATTCAAGGTGGCGCGCAGTTAAATATTGCTAAGTTGTTTTCATTAACATCCATTCTTCAGCCGATGACATTGGAAGTAATGGGAGGCTATAGCAGGTGGAATGTCAAATCATATTTGAATACAGATTCTTATCAAGGTGGTAAAACTGATGCCATCTCCTTGATTACGCTATACCGCTATGATTTGACTAATCTTATTTTAAAATATATCGATTTTTTAGACCCAGCACTGGGACTTTTTAGTGTGGTTGGTATTCAGTTCAATATGCAAAACTGGGATTTTCCGAATGGGAGGGAGGTTGATCCGGCGATCTCTTTTGGATTCAATTTGGGCGTTGGAATAAAATATAATTTACAGAGTCTGGTCGGCAAACCTGTTGAAGTCGATCTTCGTTCTGAGAACGGCATTCTGCTCGGTATTGCCTATTCTTTTTAATAATAAGATATACTAAAACCTGTTTCCATTCATTTATTTGCGCTTGAAAGTACTTAATCATATTTAAAAGCACTTAAATTTCTTGTCAATCCCTGTCTGCTTGCTTATCTTCCGCACGAAATTTGATTATTGAAAAAAATTTGAAATTTGAAAAAGTATCCTAATCCCAACGATCTGCAGAATTCGCTTCTGTCCCAGATTGAAAAACCCGGCCGCTACGCCGGCAACGAGCTCAATGCCATCCGCAAAGAACACACCCGCACAGCGGCGACGATTGCCCTGGCATTCCCCGATCTTTACGATGTCGGGATGTCGTATTACGGATTTCAAATTTTATATCATATTCTGAATCGGGAAGCCGACATCGCCGCGGAAAGGGTTTACGCTCCCTGGCCCGACATGGCCCGACAGATTCGCACGCAAAACCAAAAACTATCCAGCCTGGAAACCGGAACTGCTCTCGACCAATTCGACGTAGTCGGCTTTACCCTGCCGTATGAACTGACCTATACCAATATTCTGAGCATGCTCGATCTGGCTGGAATTCCGCTGCGATCTGGCGAGCGGAGAATGGATGATCCTTTTATAATCAGTGGCGGCAGCGGTGCCTACAATCCCGAACCGTTGGCGCCATTTTTCGACCTGTTCGTGGTCGGAGACGCCGAGGAAATTGTCGTACCATTAGTGCGTTTTCTGGCGGACGGTCACCGAAAGGGCATGCCCCGGTTGGAGATTTTAAGAGAAGCGCTCGGCCAGTTTGAGGGGATTTACGTTCCGGCTTTTTATGATGCGAAAAGCGGACGGCCGGAACCCATCGCCTCATTTGCTCCGCCGGTCATCCGGGCAAATAGAATACTGACCCTCAAAAGCGATTATTATCCGACGTCTCCGCTGATGCCACTGATCGAGATTGCCCAGGACCGATTGGTAGTGGAATTGATGCGCGGCTGTACCGAAGGTTGCCGGTTTTGCCAGGCCGGCATGATTTATCGCCCGGTGCGGGAACGCCCGCCCGCCGAAATTACCCGGCAGATCGAAACAGCCTTGAGCCAGACCGGCTATGAGGAGGTCTCGTTATTGTCGCTTTCGACTTCCGATTACAGCCGGATCGTACCGCTCCTGACAAATCTGGAACCGGCTCTGCATGCAAAACGGGTGGGGCTTTCTTATCCTTCATTACGGATCGACAGCTTCGGCGACACCCTGGCCCGGCTTGGTAACACCACCCGCCGTTCGGGTCTGACCTTTGCACCGGAAGCCGGATCGGAACGTCTGCGGCGCGTAATTAATAAGCAGATTACCACGGAAGATCTGCTGTCTGCGGCCGCGATCGCCAAACGCTACGGCTGGCGTTTGCTGAAGCTGTATTTCATGCTCGGACTGCCGACGGAAACCGACAAAGATCTGGCGGCCATCATTGATCTGGTTGAGCAGGTTCTGCGGACCGGCGAAAAACGATTGGAGCTGAACATCACGCTTTCGACCTTTATACCAAAACCGGGCACGCCTTTTCAGTGGTCGGCAATGGACGAGCCGGCGGAAATCCAGCGCAAACTCGATTACCTGAAGCCGCGCCTGCGGGCATTGAAAAACGTCAAAGTCATGGCGCGCGATCCGCGGGCTTCGGAACTGGAAGGCGCTCTGGCGCGGGGTGACCGGCGCGTCGCGAATGTTATTGAAACGGCCTGGCGGGCGGGTGCCGGTTTCGATGCCTGGCAGGAATATTTTGAACCGACCCGCTGGGATAACGCTTTCGTGACCAATAATATCGACAAGCGGCTGTTTACCGGTGAATTCCCGACCGATCGCCCGTTGTCGTGGGAATTCATTACAAGCGGGGTGACGCGCGAATATTTGCTGGCGGAACGCACCAATGCCTTGCAGGAAATCAATACGCCGGATTGCCGGGATGGTTGTAATCTATGCGGCATATGTTTTCCGAACGGGCCGCAGATGGTATTTGCGGCGGGAGACCCGGAATCGTACCACCCGGAACGTCCTGCCGAAAACCCCGAACAATTAAATCAGGTGCGTTACCGATTGCATTATCGTAAATTTGGCCATGCTGTGGCCACCTCACATCTGGACACTTTAAGGATGATGCCAAAGATTTTCAGACGCGCCGGACTGGAACCGGTCTTTACTCAGGGTTTTAACCCGCACCCGAAAATTTCAGCCGGTTTTCCACTGCCGTTCGGCTTCGCCTCGGAAGATGAATTGCTTGACATTTTTCTGAACGGCGCAGTAGACAATCTCACCGGAAAGTTAAACCGTGTTTTACCGGATGGATTCGAGATCATCGATTGTGAGGAAGTACCGTCGAATTGGCCATCGGTTTTTGCCACAACGGCGGGTTTTCATTATTTAATAAAACCGGGCGACGGCATATCGCCGGAGTTGAACGGACGGATAGATGAATTTTTATCGGCGACCGAGATCTTGATTACCCGAGATTCCTCCGGCGATAAAAAACCGCTCAATTTGCGGCCGTTCGTTCAAGACATGCGAATCGAAGGTGACGACCTGTTGATAATTATCAAAGTTATCGACGGACGCACCGTAAAAATCAAAGAAATATTACAGACGTTGCATATAGATGGAGTCAATTGCCGGATACTCCGGCTGAAATCCTTTCTGGCGCCTGTGGAATAAAATTTAGGATAAAGTAAATGGAAAAGACAATTTTAATCAGCGAAACGGCGAAAGAGACCCGTATCGCTATTCTTGAAAACGGCGAATTGGTTGAATTATTCGTCGAGAAACCAGAGAAGAACCGCTTAGTCGGTAGTATTTTTAAAGGCCAGGTCGAAAATGTAATAGAGGGCATTCAGGCCGCTTTTGTCGATATCGGTTATGATATCAATGCTTTCCTGCCATTTTCCGAAATCGAGGATCCGTCCTCGCTGGCGTATATCGAAAATATCAGCCAGAACGAAGAAGAAGACGAACAGGACGCCGAAATGGACCTGAAACCAGCCCGCAAAATCCATCTGCGAAGCGGCGACATCAACCTGCAAAAAGACCAGGAAATCCTGGTACAGGTCATCAAAGAACCGTTTGCTAAAAAAGGGGCGCGGGTCACAACCAACATTTCGTTGCCGGGACGTTTTCTTGTTTTGGTACCGAATGCCGAATACATCGGAATTTCAAAGAAAATTTATCACAGCAGTGAAAAAAGACGCCTCCGCCAGGTCGCCAAGTCCATCAAACCGCCCAAATTCGGGATCATAATCCGGACGGTCGCCCAGGGCAAAGACGCAAAATCTCTGCGTGCCGATCTCGACGCCCTGATGCGTAAATGGTCTCAGCTCGAAGAGAACGTCAAGAATAATAAAGCCCCTTTTTGCGTCTATACCGATATTGAACTGTCTTCCTCGGTTATCCGCGATCTGCTGACTCCGGATGTCGATAAAATTATGGTCGATACGAAAGACCTTTACCGCAACCTTCTGGCCTATATCAAGAGCATCTCGCCCGAATTCGTCAAGAAACTGGAGTATTATCACTCCAAGAATCCGCTTTTTGAACAGTATAATGTGGAAAAGGAATTCGAAAAAACCCTGAACAAGAAAATCTGGTTGAAAAGCGGCGGCTTCATCGTCATTGAACATACCGAAGCGATGACGACTATCGACGTCAACAGTGGCAAATTTATCGGGAAAAAGGATCAGGAAATCAATTCGCTGAAGATCAATATGCAAGCCGCCAAAGAGATTGCCCGCCAACTGCGTCTGCGCGATATCGGCGGACTGATTGTGATCGATTTCATTGATATGGAAATGGAAGAAAACAAACGCCGGGTCGTTCAGGAAATGAAACGTGAACTCCAGAAGGATCGCTCCAAGGTATCGGTGGCCAATATTTCAGACTTCGGCATTCTCGAGATGACCCGTCAGCGTACGCGCCTGAACCTCCTGCATTCCGTCAGCGAAGAATGCCCGATCTGCCACGGCTCCGGACGGGTTACATCAAAAGGCTCGATCGTCACCAAGATCGAAAGCTGGTTCCGGCGTTTCAAAATCAAATCTCGCGAAAGACGCCTGGATCTGCACGTTCATCCGGACTTCGCCCCTTATTTAAGCGAATCGACCAATAAAGTGCTCTGGAAAATCCAGTGGCGCAATTTTATCCGCATCAAATTAATCGAGGATGCGGGCGTTAACATTGACGAATTCCGGGTGTTCCTGCGCAAGTCCGGCCGGGACGTGACCGAGGAATATTAAGTACGGGAGTCTGAAAAGACCTCATCTGCTTAAAAAGATACAGATGTTCGGCACGCACCTTGCATTATTCAGTTCTATTAACTAAATTTCCCAGCCTTTTTTGATAGTAATCAACGAGAGAAATATGAACAAACAGAATTATGCTATTGCTGAAATCGCCGGGGATCAGGTGATCCTTGAACCGGGGAAAAATATATCGGTTCCCAAAATGGAGCTGGAGGTCGGCGCCCAATTCATCGCCGATAAAATTTTATTCCTGCACGTCGGTGAGGATATTAAAGTCGGCCAACCTTATCTGGCGGATGTAACGATTGAAACGACCGTCGTAGAGCAAAAACGCGCCGACAAGATTATCGTTTTCAAGAAGAAAAAACGCAAGGGCTACAGTGTCAAAAAAGGTCATCGTCAACCATATACCGTTCTCAAGATAGGTGAATTTGGCGCGAGTCCGGCTCAACCAACCGTGGCTAAAAAGAGCAAGGCCAAAGCCAAGCCGGTTGAAACCATAATCCAGGAAAATAAGGAGTAATACGTCATGGCTCATAAAAAAGGTGTCGGAAGCTCACGGAACGGTCGGGACAGTCAGGGACAAAGGCTCGGCGTCAAACGCTTCGGTGGTGAGAATGTGACCGCCGGTTCGATTATCGTTCGTCAGCACAGCACGAATATCAATCCCGGTGATAATGTCGGGATTGGCAGTGACAATACCCTGTTTGCACTGATCGACGGTAAAGTAAAATTTGGCCGCAAGGGACGTGACAAGAAGATCGTTAGTATCCAGGCCTGATTCAAAATCCCAAAATATTTTGAAAATCCTCCGGCATCGGAGGATTTTTATTTTAGGCGGATTATATTCACCCGGATAACAGACAATTCAACGGTCATTTCTATCGGAACCAGGTTTATGAAAATCAACGAACAGTTTCAAAACGGACTGATCGCAGGTGGTTCGATCATCATTCCGCATCTGCGGCGGGCAATTGCTTATTGAGATGAAATGAAATCCGCTTCTGCTCAGCGGGAGTGAATCCAGAAGAGAAACTTGCTGAGTTCGGCCGCGTCGCGCAGGAAATAACGCGCCTCGGTTGTACGCGGAATGCGGTTGTGAATAATTACTGAAAAGCCGATTTTGTTGACAGCCTGAAAGGCCGACTCGTCGTCCTCTTCGACGCCAAAATAGATTGGAACGGGTAATTGATAATCCGGTCGGCGTGCCATATCCAGTATTTTCAGCACTGCCTTGCCGCGATCCCATTTTGTACGGGGTGAGATCATTACCTGATCATTGTGCACCGACAGGCGGAGCCGCGTCGGATTCCGGGCTTTAAACTGAGCGATCACTTCATTGCGCACAGCTTCGGCCCCGGCGGACACTTTCAGCCAGAGTTCGCTCTGTGAAAAGCTCAGATGTTCCGGTTGGAGCGCGAATCCCATAGATTCCTGGACTGAACTGAAAATGTCTGTTAGTTCCTGCCGGATCAGGTTGAGGTCTGGCAGAACCCATGAGAGATTGGCGGTGTATATTTCATAACCACTGTTGGGCGCCATGATAATGTTGTGGTTATCGAAAACGGCTTCCAGTTCACTTAGTTGCCCATTGCTTAAAATGGCTGGGGTAATGTTTGGCAGATCGGCGATCCAGTGAATGTGGCGTTGAATCCCGTTCAGGTTTTGGCCTGATCTGAGGCAGCGCGAATTGTCTATGCACTCCAGATTAAAAATAAGGCAGATATTCTGACCGTTACCGATAATTTGGGTAAGATCGGGGATTTTTTCGAACAGTGAAACGGGGGCGGCACGCATGCAAAAATCAGAATTTTGTAATTAGCGGTAAATCTTGTACTGTTCAGCCAGTTTTTCAAAGGACTGAAGGCCGATATTCCAGTCGGCGATCAAACTTTCGGGCGATTGACCGGATTCGATTAATAACCGCAGATCCGAGCCACCACACAGACGATCGAAGCCGGCGGCGCGAAATTTAAAATCATCCGGATACATCTGCCGGGTAACGCTTAAAATTCGGGCGACCGTACTAACCGGGCGAAATTCATCGCGATCCGTAACGATAACCCTGACACCAAAACAAATCTGCCCCTCATATTTCGGCTGACTGGCTACGCCGGGAATATTCCGTGGCGTGAATTTGACAGGCTTAAAGGTCACACCCGGACAGTCAAGGCTGTTCAATTTTTTAGAGTACGAACGTTTGTCGATCCACGGCGCCCCGAAAGTCAAAAACGGCTCGGCAGTACCGCGGCCCTCGGATAAATTTGTACCTTCAATCAGGCAAAATCCGGGATAGACCGTAGCGGTTTCAATGGTTTTCATGTTCGGAGAGGGCGCGATCCACGGCAGTTTGGTCTGATCGTACCAGTCGGAACGCTGCCAGCCGTTTAGTTCAATAACCGTTAGTTCTGCTTTCAGAGAATCATCGAGCCAGTGTTCACCGTTGATCAGGCGGGCCAATTCGCCCGGAGTCAGACCATAGCGGATCGGAATGGCATGCGGTCCGACAAAAGACTTAAACTGCGGATCAAGAATCGGGCCTTCGGTCAGGTCGCCTCGAATGGGATTGGGGCGATCCAGCACAATCAGGGGGATACCGTTTTCGGCGGCGCTTTCCATTACGTTGGTCAGAGTGCTGATATAGGTGTAAAACCTGGCCCCGACATCCTGAATATCATAAACCAGAATATCGACATCGGCCAGCATTTCGCGGGTTGGTTTGGAAATTTTACCGTATAACGAATAGATTGTCGCGCCGGTTAGAGAATCGACCTCGTTGGTAATCTTTGACCCGTCCGCAAAAGCGCCCCGGAAACCGTGTTCCGGTCCGAAAATGGCCGTGACTTTACATACTCCGCTCCGGTGAAAAAGGTCGACGATGTGTTGACCATTTTTATCGCAGGCCGTGTGGTTGCAGACAATGCCAATCTTTTTTCCGGTGAATGCCGCGAAATTTTCGCTGACAACCCGATCCAAACCGCTCTGGACGATGTTCGGTTGGCTTTGGGCCAGAGCAGCCACTGAAAAAAAACTGAAAAGAGCAACTACTGGAATCAGGCGCATAGCATTTTTTTTAAATCTAAATAAATCCACCATCTGAAAATATATTAATTTCATACCCAGCAGGCCGGAAGACCGAAATACCGACCATTAATTAAATTATCGACGGAATATCGTTACGCAGGATGAATTGCCTCAGACGGGCAAACATCTGCACAGGTTCCGCAGTCGGTGCATTTATCAGGATCAATGACGTAAGCGTCACCGTCGCTGATGGCGTTAACCGGGCATTCTGATAGGCAACTACCGCAAGCGATACATTCAGCAGTTATAAAGTAAGCCATTATCCATACTCCTTTCAGGGTTAAAAAATCAGGCGGAATTTAAGTAATATACGGTTTACAGACAATCCCCGGGATAGATTCCTTTGTATTAATTTGGGACTTGCTTAGATTTGAAACCATTTAATTACCAGATCGGTTTTAGGAAATAAAAGATGAAGGATAAGCGATGAAACAGACAGAACAGCCGCCTGCCTTAAAAACTCCCAGCAGCTGGTATCGCTGGCTGGTTTTCTTTTTTATCAGCATGGCGATGTTTGGAAATTACTACATCTATGATAGCATCAGTCCGCTGGCCGATTTACTGAAAACCCAGCTCGGATTTACCGACGCCAATATCGGTTTGCTGAACGCTATATACAGTTTTCCCAATATTATAATGGTTTTGATCGGCGGCCTGATCATCGACCGCATCGGAACTCGCAGATCGGTTCTGATTTTTACGATGTTTGTTATGATAGGGGCGGTCATAACGGCATTACGCGGTAACCTGGCTTTAATGGTCACCGGGCGTCTGATTTTTGGATTGGGCGCCGAATCCATGATCGTGGCGATTACAACGATTATCGCCCGCTGGTTCAAGGGCAAAGAATTGTCTTTTGCCTTCGGCCTCAATCTGACCTTTGCCCGGTTGGGTTCTTTTCTGGCGCTCAACTCGCCGAGCTGGGGTCGCAGTCTTTATGTTAATTGGCAAAAACCGCTCTGGATCACCGCAATCGCCGGGATTGTGGCCGTCGTTTTCATCAGTATTTATTATGTTCTGGACCTGTTAGCTTCCCGCAAATTCAACCTGCCTTCGGAGGACAAACCGGAGAAAATCGAGATTCGCGAAATCTTTCGGTTTAATGCCGGTTTCTGGTACATTACCGCTCTTTGCGTCACTTTTTATTCGGCCATGTTCCCGTTCCAGACCTTTGCCATTAAATATTTTCAGGAAGCGCACGGCACGACCCGGGAAGTGGGCGGCAACCTGTCCAGCATGCTAACGCTGGCCGCAATGGTTTTCACGCCGCTCTTCGGTTTGGTGGCCGATCGTACACACCGGAAGGCTTTGCTGATGGCGCTGGGTTCGCTGTTGATTATCCCGGTCTACCTGATCATGGCTTATCATGTCGATCTGGCATCGCCGCTGGGCATGCACGGCATGTTACATTTGAAATTGAGTTTCTTTGATATCAACTCCAGCATTCCCGCCTATCTGATAATTCCGATGGCGATGATGGGAATTGCCTTTTCGCTCGTTCCGGCGGTAATGTGGCCGACGGTTGCTTTACTGGTCGATAATCGCCGGCTCGGAACCGCCTATGGTCTGATGACTATGATCCAGAACATCGGTCTGTTCAGTTTTAATCTCATTATTGGAATAGCCAATGATTTTTCGCTGGCCGGTCCGGCCAACCCGGGCGGTTACAATCTCGGAATGTGGATTTTCTCGACACTCGGATTTTGCGGACTATTGTTCGCTTTTTTACTCGGAAGATTTGAAAATAAATCCCGGAAAGTCGTTCCTGAGCCGACCAAATAACCGCGGTGGAAAATCGCCCTTCGTTTGATAAAACTCCTGAAATATCAGACTAACCGACTAATTTTGAGATTCAGCCGGAATTTTGTAGTTTTGCAGTGAATAAAAACAGATGAAAACGAACCGATACTTAAAAAAATCGACGAGAGTAATCCGAAAACGCCGTCAGGATGAAAAAAGACTGGGAGCGCTCTTTACAACCGTCGTTGGAGTACTGGTCGTTCTGTTGATTTATTTTTTGCCGAAGTCCTTGCCATCCAGAAGTATGCTGTTCTATGAAGGGAAAACCCGGATGGCCGAAAATACGCGGATCTACTTACGCCAGCAAGGCTATCGGGAATTATCGGTCTCAGCGGTTGCGCCAACCCGCGTTGCTCTGGCATACGAAATGCCGGCCGGGGCCGACCAGGATCAAATTGTAAAAAACCTGACAAAGCACCTGAAATTGCAAGGCTTTTCCGTTAAAAAAACCGATCATCTTGCGGCCGGCAGCGGCTTTACGATTTTCATTGATTTTCAAACGATTCCGATCGGCACAATCGCCTTTATCAAGACGGCGGCCGAACCTGGAATCAGCGCGCCGTCCGTTGCTCAGCGGCCAAAGCTGGTGTTGGTCATCGATGATTTCGGATACAGCAATCAGGATGTAATCCGCAGTTTTTTACGCTTGCCGGTCAAGATTACAGTATCGGTTGTGCCCGGCCATCCGTACTCACAATGGGTTGCCAGCAACGCCAAAATAGCCGGCAAAGAGGTCATTATCCATATGCCGATGGAACCGGAAGGCAATGCCAATAAAAATGGTGAAGACGCCTATATGCTATTGACCAACATGCGACCGGATGAAATCAACCGGCGTTTGGAGAATGCTTATCGCGAATTGCCGGAGGCTGTCGGAATGAACAATCACATGGGCTCGCTTTTTACGGCGGATCCGGAACTCATGAAAATTGTGATAGCCAGCCTGCAGCGCAAGGGATTATTCTTCATTGACAGCATGACTTCGCCTCAGAGCGTGGCCTATGAAATCGCGGTGCGAAATAATGTTCCGGCGGCGCTAAGAACGGTATTTCTTGATAATGTTAGAGATAAAGGCGAAATTCAGGCGCAATTTGAAAAAGCGATCGCGATAGCCCGCCGGAGCGGCCGGGCGGTGGCAATCGGCCATGTGCACCCCGAGACATTGGCGGCTTTAAATGAAATGATCGGGTCCGATCTGCTGGCCGGAGTCGAACTGGTATTCGCTTCCGAAGTAACAAAGTAAGGTTGTGAAATGCGCTACTTAGAAGTAAATCTCGATCCTTTTCTGGCATTGTGCCAGGTGGCGGAAACTCCGCTATGCAATCCGTTGAATTTGCTGAGTTTCATCGAAGCCGCCGGAGTAGCCGGGATCAGTTATACGAATCGACCGGAATATGACGGATTGTTCAATTTTCCGGTTATGCGCTCGATGAGTAAATGCCGCCTGAATATCCGGACGAATATTGAGAATCAGGCGCTTCAGCGCGCAATGGCCGCCAAGCCCGATTTTATTACGCTGGTTAATTTGGCCGCGCCGGATGCTACTGTCGATCCGCATACTGAGCAGGTCCGCGACCTGGTTGCGACCGTGCAGAGCGCCGAAGATTTCAATCTGGTCTTACGGCTAAAACCGGAAGTCCCGGCTTTGAAAGCCGCCTACCGGTTAAAAGTTGACGAAGTGGAATTAGCCACGAATAAATTGTCCGGGCTAGAAACGCAGGCGGCTTATCTGGTCGAACTTGAGAAAATCGTGCTCGCTGTCCGATTAGCTAACCGCCATAACCTGCGGGTTTCGGTCGGCGGGCTTTTACATAAACGCCTGATTCTGGCTTTGCTGGAGCTGGTCGATGTTGAATTCATCTCGGTCGGCAGAGCGCTATTAAGCCAGGCGTTGATCGTGGGAATTGAGCCGGCTTTAAGAGAATTACTCGCAATCATTGAAAATAGATAAAGGAGATGTTTTAGTATGTTACTGGTAAGCAAATTTATTAGAGGAACCGCTGTCGAAAGTTTTCATATCGGCTACGCCACTGTAGTCGATGAAAATGGTAGTGCATTATTTTCCGCCGGCGATCCCGAATATCCGATTTTTATTGGTTCGGTCGCCAAGCCTTTTCAGGCCGTGGCCATGCTGGAATCCGGTGCGATGGAAAAATTCAATTTTACGGATGAAGAACTGGCCGTGATCTGTTCGTCTCATAACGGCGAGCATTATCATGTCGAACTCGTCAATTCCATATTAAAGAAGATCGATCTCAGCATCGACAATTTATTATGCGGAATTCACCCGCCGTTGGATCGCCAAACCTATGAACAGTTGGCAATTCAGGGCCGCCGCCCGACAGCGGTACACAACGCTAATTCCGGTGCTCATGCCGGCATGCTGGCGATAGCCAAGGCGTTGAATCTGGAAATATCAAATTACACGGAAATCAATCACCCCGTTCAGCAAAAGATTTTCGAGAAAATCAAACTATATTCCGGCAAAGAACGAATCCCGGTCGCAGTTGACAACAGCAATGCGCCCACCTATTTCATGCCGTTGCACAATCTGGCGATGATGTATAAGAAATTGGTAGAAGGCAATGACGATTATTTGCGACGCGTTTTCCACAGCATTTCTCTGCATCCGAAGCTGATCGGCGGTCGTGGCCGGTTCGATACGGATTTCGGTGCGCTGATGGCCGGACGCGGCGTCTCGAAGATCGGACTGGAAGGTGTTCGCGGCATCGGTTTACGCAATGATGAGAATAATCCGGTCGGAGTCGCTATCAAAGTTTTAAGTGGAAGCTGGGAAGCCTGTGATTCAATGACGGTCGCGGTGTTGAAGCACACCCGCCTGATCGACGATGAGACCACCAAGAAATTAGACGGATACTTTAATTCGGTCGTAAAAAGCTATACCGATGTGGAAGTCGGCAAGTTCGTGACCGAAGTGATCGTCGAATAGCCGGAATTTTCGGAAATATCAGATAATCGTAAAGCCCAGTGCCGGAGAAAGCCGATATGGTAAAAGTGGTGTTTTTTGATTTGGGAAATGTTCTGGTCAATGTCAACCGGCCGGCGATAGTCGCCGGGATTGCCGAAAAATTTCATATTCCGGAGGCGTTGGTCTTACAGCCAGCCGTACTCGAGATAGAGAAGCAGTTTGAAAAGGGTCAGCTGACTATAGAAGAACATCTTGCGGTAGTGAAAAGGTTGTATAAATTCGATGGTGAAATCAGCATTGCCGACCTGGAGCAAATCTGGCAGATTCCGTTTGAGCTGAATCCGGAGATCTGGCAGATTGTCCAAAAATTAAAGCAGCAGGTGTCACTTTTCCTTTTATCGAATACCAATGAATTGCATATCCGGGCGATTCGCCAAAAATATGATATTCTGGATAATCTGGACGGACTCATCCTGTCGTATAAAGTTGGTGCGCTGAAACCCGAGCCGAAAATTTATGAATATGCACTCAGGAAAGCCGGAGTCGCGGCCGGGCAGGCTTTATTTGTCGACGATTTGCCGGAAAATGTGGCCGGCGCTGAACGGGTCGGTATCCGGGCGCATCGTTTTACGGGGGCCGCCGGTCTCCAAGAGTTTTTAGGAGTTTACGGTTTTAAAGTATAGTAAAAATACGGAAATGATATAGACATGTTTTGCATATTTGGTTGAAAGCTAATACCTTTATTCAAATATGTTGGAGGCGAACCGATGAAAAAAATGCAGGAATTGATCGTAAAAATATCCACGCGTTTTATTAATCTGTCCGGGACTGAAATCGATTACTGGATCGACTCGACCCTGCAAGAGATCGGCGAGTTTTGTGGGGTAGATCGCAGCTACGTTTTCATGTTATCTGCAGATAATGAACAGATGTCGAACACGCATGAATGGTGCCGGGAAGGCATCACTCCCCAAATGAACGAATTAAAAAACGAGCAATTAGCAGATTGGCCGTGGTGGAAAAAACAGCTTCACCGCAAAGCTCCGATCGTGATCTTCGATATCAACGAGCTGCCGGCCGCCGCCAGTTCAGAGAAGAAGAACTGGCAGGCGCATGAGATTAAATCCCTGGTGACAGTTCCAATGATTTACAATAAGGTCAATATCGGATTTCTCGGCTTCGATGCGGTGACTGCGCTCCACAAATGGAACGATTCCGAAATCATGTTGCTGAAAATGATTGCCGATATTCTCGCCAGCGCCATGGAGCGAAAAAAGACTGAAGACAGCCTTTCCAGCGCCGAGTCTCTCTACCAGTTATTTATCAATACCATTAATGAGGGGATTGCGATTAGCCAGAACGACCGCTTTATCTTTGTCAATCAAAAATTAGCCGATATGCTGGGTTATACAGCCGCCGAAATGACCGGTAAAGATTATCATGAGATTTATACCACAAAAGGCCAGGAACTGCTGGCAGAACGCCAACGGATGCGGCGAGTCGGGAAAGTTCCCCCCCAACGCTATGAAACCACATTCAAACGTAAAAACGGCCGTACGATCGACGTGTCAGTCAGTCCGGTCATCACGGAATACAAGGGTGCTCTGGCAACCTTCGGTGTCATCAGCGATATTACTGAATATAAACGCCTGAGCCTGGCTCAACAGGCCCTGGAAGTTAAATTGCTGAAGCAACAACGCATGCAGTCATTGACGCTGATGATGAGCGGAATTATCCACAATATTAAAAACACATTGACGATTGTGATGGGTCGCGCCCAACTGCTGAAAATCCGCTTGCCGCAATTAAAAGAACCGGATCTCATCATTAACAGCGTTAAAAAAATCGAATCCCTGCTGACCAGTTTTATTGATAAAATCTATTTTGAACAAGAAAACAAAAGAGTTCAAATCAACCTGAGCGATCTGCTGAAAAACGAACTGCTATTCCTGGAAACCGAAGCGTTTTTCAAGGCCGAGATCAAAAAAGAGCTGGTCCTGCAACGCGATCTGCCTCCGATAACCGGTTATTACAGCGACTTTTCACAGGGATTGATGAATATTGTGAACTGTTGTGTCGAATCCATGCGGGATACACCCCAGAAAATACTGACTGTTAAAACCAGTGCGCTTCCCGAGGGTGTCCAGGTGGAAATATTGACGACCGGTAAGCATATTGCCGAGGAACATATTGAAGCATTGGTCGCACCAAAATATTTTCGGTTAGATCCGGAGCAGGCTGAACAATCCGACCAGTCCGCCCTGATTAAATTCAACCTCTACAATGCCTATATGCTTTTGAATGGCTATGGTGCAAAATTTACTGTTATTAACAAGCCGGAAGGCGGAACGATCCTGCGGGTGCTGTTTCCCGTTGAGAATGATCGCTAACCGGGATTTTCGAGAGACATCCTGTGATTTTCCGGCGAGCGATAACATTCATTCTTAAGGGTGATTTATGGTGACTTCGGGCTGGTTTTCAATTTTACCACCGCTGATAGCAATTACGTTGGCGATTCTGACGCGCCAGGTATTTATTTCTCTGGGATTCGGAATCTGGATCGGATGGGTCGTCCTGTCGCACGGCAATCCGTTGGTGGGCATGGCGGCCACGCTCGAGGCGTTGGTCAGAGTCTTCCAGGACGCCGACAATACCCGCATCATTTTATTCAGCGCCATGATCGGGAGTTTGATCGCCTTGACCCAGCGTTCGGGCGGAGTAAGCGGATTTGTAAATTTTTTAATGAAACGCAACTGGATCAGAGATCGCCGCGGTGCACAACTGCTGGCCTGGATCCTGGGAATCGTCATTTTTATCGAATCGAGCATTAAGATACTGATCGTCGGCACGATTTGCCGTCCGTTATTTGATAAACTGAAAATTTCCCGCGAAAAGTTGTCATATATCGCCGACTCAACCTCGGCGCCGATTTGCATGCTGATTCCGTTAAATGCCTGGGGGGCTTTCGTGATTGGACTGTTGGCGGCGCAGGGGGTCGCCGATCCGACGACTGTCCTGATCAAATCCATCCCCTTGAATTTTTACTCGATCATTACCGTTCTGATGGTGCTGGGAATTACACTGAGCGGTTACGATTTCGGGCCGATGCGTAAAGCCGAACGCCGGGTTGTCGAGGAAGGCAAACTGCTGAGAGACGGCGCCGTGCCGCTGGTAGACGAAAGTATTATCGAGATGAAACCGATCGAAGGACGCCGCCATCTGGCCCGTAACATGCTGATTCCGGTGATCGTGATGAGTGTGGCAATGCCATTATTCTTAATTATTACCGGCCAGGGCAGTATCACACACGGCTCGGGTTCGACGGCCGTTTTTTGGTCGGTCATGTTAGCAATTGCTGTCGCCGGAATTTTATACCGGGCCCAAAGCCTGATGTCGACCAAGGAAATCATGGACCTGATACTGAAAGGGGCTGGCGGTATGATTTCGCTGGCAATCCTGATGATGCTGGCTTTTGCACTTGGCCAAACCTGTAAAATGCTCGGCACCGGTCAATACATCGCCGCCCTGACTGCGCCGGTTTTAAGCACCAATATTATCCCGGCGATAATCTTTGCGGTTTCAGCTCTCGTGGCTTTTGCCACCGGCACCAGCTTCGGAACGTTTGCACTGATGATTCCACTCGCGGTACCGCTGGCGGCCGCCACGCAGGGTAATTTACCGCTGGTAGTATCGGCAGTTTTGGCAGGCGGAGTTTTTGGTGACCACTGCTCGCCGATTTCCGATACAACGATCGTCGCTTCAATGGCCTCGGCCTGCGATCATATCGATCATGTTAACACGCAATTGCCATACGCATTGGTTAGCGCGACAATCGCTTTCGGCCTGTTTTTGCTGGCCGGCTATGTCATCTAAGGAAAATTATGCCGGTTACTGCCCTGATTTTCGATTTTGATGGAGTCGTGATCGACTCCGAACCGCTTTACGTTGCGGCTGAGAAACGACTTTTCGCACGATATAATATCACCGTTCCGGACGAAGACTGGAAGTACTTCAAGGGAACGACTGATAATGATTTCTACAGAATTATCAAAAAAAAATATGATTTGCCGGCCGATTACGATGAATTGAAAAAATACGGCCGTCAATTCATCAAAGAGGAATTTCAGAAGGGAATCGATTATTTTCCCGGTTTTACCGATTTCTGGCGACGCATTGAAGGGCGCTATCGGACGGCTTTGGTCACGTCCACTTCCGCAACATTTTTACGGTGGATTTTTCATAACACGAGGGTGCGTAACCACTTCGACCTGACGATTACCGCCGAGGATGTCAATCAGGCCAAGCCGCATCCCGAGCCGTACCTGAATGCCATGCGCCGGCTGGGAGTGATTCCCGCCAAGACGGTAGTAATCGAGGATTCCATCAACGGAGTCAAATCAGCGGTCGCGGCCGGAGCCATGACCATCGGATTTTTAAGCAGTCTCCCGGCTGTCGACTTACCGGAAGCGCATTTTCACGCCGCCAGTTATGCCGGAATTGAGGCCATTCTCCGCAATTTGGCAGAAGACGATGTAATGAAAATCACCGTTTATTAACGGTTTAAAATCAAAAACTTCTTGCATTTGAGGTCAATTACAAGGATATTTACACGCTTTTTATTTGATTTTTACGATATTTAAAATGAGAAACAGACCCATCTGTCATACCGATTCAAATTTTGATGCGACAATCTGCCCAAGATTGCCCAAACTATTAAATCCCTAAAATATTCCGACCAAGTGTATCTAAAATTGCATACCGATCCGGACGATTATTGACAATTATTTAAATGAATTAATCAGAAAACGAATATGCCTAAAACAAAGAAATACTGGACAAGATTTGTAAAGATCGATCCGATTCCGCTTTTAGTTGAGCGCGGACCGATCCCCATCAGTTATTTAACCGTCGAGCGGTTCTGGCCGCAGGAAACCGAATTACTTGGCCGGCTGAGGCAGGATTTGCAACTATTCAAGCCGCGCGAGAGATTGCTGGCCACCCAACAGGTAGATGGCCTATGGGATTTGAAGAGAAATTACCAGGTCGAAGAACAACAAAAGTCGATGCAATTCCTGCAACAGCTGCAAAACATGATGCAGCTTCTGAATTACGGTTGTACGAAGGAGATGCCTGCCATCCAAAAAGGCCTGATTGCAATTTTGAAAAACCAAAAATCGGACGGTAAATTTCCGCTCCTTTTGCATCATCAGGGGCTGGCACTCTGGCTATTAGTGCAGTTCGGACTGGCCGGCAATCCATTTGTGGAAAAGGGATTCCGCTGGGTGACCAAGCGTCAGCGGGAGGACGGCGGTTGGCTGTCGCCGACCATGCTGTCGGCCGGTGAATCGATTAAAACCGCCCGTAGTGGCATCTGGACAACCTTAGTCATTACCCAGGCATTCAGTTCACATTCGCGTTTGCGCAACACGGAAACCTGTCAGAAAGCCGCCGCATTCCTACTCGATGTATTCCTTATGCCCAATCACACGACGTTGTTCCCGGAGCCGGACGCCTGGGATCACCTGTACGTCGAATATTCCGAAAACGGTCTTTTCCGTGGCGGGACACTGCGTTTTCTGGAAGCCCTGGCGCCGTTGCCGGAATGCCACGAACATGCAAATTTCAGGAAAGCGCTGAACTGGCTTATCGATCTGCAACTGCCATCGGGACTCTGGCCGGCCATTGCCGGTCGTTCAAAAGAAGGCGATTACGGCGTAACTTTTCGGGTAATGGCGCTTTTAAATGAGATTGACCGGGTAAGTTGAATATGAAAGGTTACTGAAAAATGTCGGACACAGAAAAGAATAACAATATAAAAATAGAATCTCCAATGGGCGTGCCGGAAATATTACCGATCATGGCCTTGCGCAATACGGTACTTTTTCCACAACAGGTTATTCCCATTTATATCGGACGGGAACGCTCGTTGCGCCTGATCGAAGAGCTTCCGGAATCCAAAAAACGGATCGTGGTGGTGGCGCAGAAAGAGGGTTCGCTGGAAAATCCCGAAAAGGAAGATCTTTTCGAATGGGGCACGATTGCCCAGGTTTTAAAGATTTTCAATATGCCCGATGGCAGTAAAAGCGCCATCGTTCAGGGCATTGAACGCGCTAAAATTCAATCCTACATTCAGGTTGATCCCTATTTTAAAGGCGCAATTCTCAAAGCTCAGGAAATATATCAGCCGGGAATTGAGATCGATGCCATGCTGGCCAATATCCGCCAGCTTTATCAGAAATTAAGTAAAATCGCCTCGTATTTAAGCGAAGAACAAGCCTCGATCTTTACGTCATTTCAACACCCCGGGCGCCTGATCGACAGGGTGGCGCACCTCATCAATGTACCGATCACGGAAAAACAGGAAATTCTTGAGGAACTGGACGTCAAGGGGCGCCTTGAAAAAGCGACGGTAATTCTCAATCGGGAAATTCAGCGCATCCAACTGGGTGACCAGATTCAGTCGGAAGTCCAGGACGAAATTTCCAAAACGCAGAGAGAATATTTCCTGCGTGAACAATTAAAAGCCATCCGTAAAGAGCTGGGCGAAGATGAAGGCACCCTGGAATTAAAGGAATTGGAAGAAAAAATTATCCAGTCCAAAATGACAGACGAAGCCCGTAAGATTGCCGAGAAAGAGCTCGATAGACTCAAGAAAATTCCGGCAGCTTCGCCCGAATATACGGTTTCACGGACTTACCTGGACTGGTTAGTCGATCTGCCCTGGGGCGTCTACACGGCCGACAATGTCGATATTATCGACGCGCAGAAAATTCTCGATGAGGATCATTACGGCCTGGAAAAAGTCAAAGATCGGATCGTAGAGTATTTGGCCATTCGCAAACTGAAGCAGGAACAGGATCCGGACGCCAGCGTCAAGGGCCCGATCCTTTGTTTCGTCGGTCCGCCCGGAGTCGGAAAAACCTCCATGGGCAAATCAATTGCCAGAGCGATGGGACGCAAATTTGTTCGGATTTCACTCGGAGGCGTACGCGACGAAGCCGAAATTCGCGGCCACCGGCGGACCTATATCGGAGCTCTGCCCGGCCGGATCCTGCAGAGCATCCGCAAATCGGAATCGAGCAATCCGATCTTCATGCTGGATGAAATCGACAAGGTCGGGGCTGACTTCCGCGGCGATCCGAGTTCGGCTCTGCTGGAAGTCCTCGATCCCGAACAAAATTCGTCTTTCAG